>NZ_JABERD010000016.1 GCF_013044505.1 Streptomyces sp. S3(2020)
GCCCCCGAGCTCTTCACCTGGGAGTTCGCCACCGACCCCTACCCCGCCTACGCCTGGCTCCGCGAGCACGCCCCCGTGCACCGGACGAGGCTGCCCAGCGGGGTGGAGGCCTGGCTGGTCACGCGTTATGCCGATGCCAAGCAGGCCCTCGCCGACCAGCGGCTCAGCAAGAACCCGGCGCATCACGCCGAGCCCGCGCACGCGAAGGGGAAGACCGGGATTCCCGGTGAGCGCAAGGCCGAGCTGATGACGCATCTGCTGAACATCGACCCGCCGGACCACACCAGGCTCCGCCGGCTCGTCAGCAAGGCGTTCACCCCACGCAGGGTCGCCGAGTTCACCGACCGGGTGCAGGAGTTGACCGATCAGCTCATCGACCGGTT
Organism: Streptomyces sp. S3(2020); assembly: GCF_013044505.1. Lineage (GTDB taxonomy): Bacteria > Actinomycetota > Actinomycetes > Streptomycetales > Streptomycetaceae > Streptomyces. The sequence goes on from NZ_JABERD010000016.1 coordinate 384, forward strand.
CGCGGAGAAGGGGTCCGCCGACCTCATCCACGAGTTCGCCTTCCCGCTCCCCATCTACGCGATCTGCGACCTGCTCGGCGTCCCGCGCGAGGACCAGGACGACTTCCGGGACTGGGCGGGCATGATGATCCGGCACGGGGGAGGGCCGAGGGGCGGTGTCGCGCGGTCCGTCAAGAAGATGCGCGGCTATCTGCTGGAACTCATCCACCGCAAGCGCGAAGGGCTCCCCGCCGACCCCGTCGCCGGCGAGGACCTCATCTCCGGTCTCATCCGCGCCTCCGACCACGGCGAGCACCTCACCGAGAACGAGGCCGCGGCCATGGCCTTCATCCTTCTCTTCGCCGGGTTCGAGACCACGGTGAATCTGATCGGAAACGGGGCATTTACCCTATTCGCCCACCCTGAGCAGAGGGCCCGTCTCCAGGACTCCCTCGCCGCCGGAGAGACCGACCTCCTGGAAACAGGCGTGGAGGAACTCCTGCGTTACGACGGTCCCGTCGAACTCGCCACCTGGCGTTTCGCCACCAGGCCGCTCAGTATCGGCGGACAGGACATCGCACCCGGCGACCCCGTCCTCGTCGTACTCGCCGCCGCGGACCGGGACCCGGAGCGGTTCGCCGATCCCGATGTCCTCGACCTCTCCCGACGTGACAACCAACACCTCGGGTACGGCCACGGCATCCACTACTGCCTCGGCGCCCCGCTCGCCCGCCTGGAGGGCCAGACCGCACTCGCGACTCTCCTCACCCGGCTGCCGGACCTCCGACTCGCGGTGGATTCAGCCGATTTGAGATGGCGTGGGGGTCTCATCATGCGTGGACTGCGTACGTTGCCGGTCGAGTTCACGCCCACGAGCCAGGCCCGGTAATCGGCTTCGCGTCGATTCCATGTGCGGCTTCACGCCAACTCGCGCGTCCCCGCAGCTCCTTGCAAACATGACACGCCTTCAACTCTGTGATCTTCACGTGATCTACGCGGCATTAACTTGTGACAAGTGATCGACTGCCGATACGTTCACGCATCAGCGCGGCGACTGTCTCCACCCGTCGCGCCGGTCACTGTTGTCTCGCGAAAGGCCTCCGCATGCTCACCGGGAACGGTCGTCACCGTCGCCCCCGCCAGGCTCCGGCACTCCTCGTCGCGGCCGGAGTGGCCGGCTCCGCCATCGCGATCCCGCTTCTGGGCGCCGGCGGCGCGAGCGCGGCGGACGGGAACACCTGGGATCAGGTCGCCAAGTGCGAGACCGACGGTTCCTGGAGCGCGAACAACGGCGACGGCTACTACGGAGGACTCAAGCTCTCCCAGGAGAACTGGGAGAAGTACGGCGGCCTCGACTACGCCACGAGCCCCGACCTCGCCAGCCGCAACCAGCAGATAGCCGTCGCCGAGAAGGTCCTCGACGACCAGGGCGTCGGCGTCTGGGGCACCTGCGGGCTGCTCAACGGGCTGAGCCAGGACTCGGCCTCGGACGACGTCGACACCGGCGTCGGGAGCGGCACCCCCTCGGCATCCGAAGAATCGGATTCGGATGAATCATCCGATTCATCCACCTCATCCGGTCTGTCCAACTCATCCGGGTCGTCCGACTCGTCGACGGGCTCCACCGCCGACCCGACCGCCTCGCCCTCGGCATCCACCGAAGCGGACGAATCCGCCAAGTCGGATGATTCCGACTCGGGTGCCGAGAAGTCACAGCCGTCCGACAGTCCGTCCACAGCACCGGCAAACAGTGGCGAATCGGACAACTCCTGGCAGGAAGGCGGCTCTTCGGCTCTCGTCGACACCGGCGCCCTCTCCGCTGCCGAGGAGGGCACAGTCGAGGAAGGCACCGGTACCGGCCGGCACCGCGGCGCGAGCGCCGACGAGGGTTCGTACACCGTCCGCGCCGGCGACACGCTCGCCTCCATCGCCGACTCCCTTGACCTCGACGGCGGATGGCGTCGGCTCTACACCGAGAACAAGCAGGTCATCGGCGCCGACCCGAGCAGTATCGAGCCCGGTCAGACCCTCGTACTCGGTAGCGAATAGGGCGAAAACCCCAGGAGAATGCCGGGAGTTCGCGCCACACTTCGCATCAAATGTCCGGTTTGGTGAAAGTGTGGGATGAGTCTCAGAAGCCCTGATCGTCTTTGAAATTCCCCGGATTCCCTGTCTACGGTCAACACCGCTCGTCACCACGAGCCCCGGCTGCCGCAACGCCGAATCCTGCCAGCGGCCGTACGGGAACAGTCGTCGCGTCAAGCGCCGTAGGCAGGAGCGGGGGACCCAAGGTAAGTGCCGGGCCCAGCAGTTCACGCTGGACCGGCTCGGGGTGAAGCCGCGCAACAGGTCGAAAGGCCGGGATGCGCGGCCGGGCAACTCAACCGGCCCGAACCCGACAGCTCACCTCGCAGGCGTCGGTGAGGGGATCCACCATGCTGTTTTCCGGCAAGGGCAAGCACCGCCGTCCGTCCAAGGCCACCCGCGTCGCCGCGCTCGCCGGCGTCACCGGTGTCGCCATCGCCGCCCCGCTGATGGCGGCCGGCAACGCCTCCGCCGCCACCGCCTCCGAGTGGGACGCCGTCGCCCAGTGCGAGTCCGGCGGCGACTGGTCCATCAACACCGGCAACGGCTACTACGGCGGTCTCCAGTTCTCGGCCTCCACCTGGGCCGCGTACGGCGGCACGGCGTACGCCGCGCAGGCCAACCAGGCCACCAAGGCCCAGCAGATCGCGATAGCCGAGAAGGTCCTCGCGGGCCAGGGCAAGGGCGCCTGGCCGTCCTGCGGCGTCGGCCTGTCCAGCGCGAGCTACACCGGCAGCAGCTCCTCCAGCGACAGCGGCAGCGGCTCCAGCTCCAGCTCCGGCACCGACACCAGCACGCGCTCCTCCGAGCAGCAGGCCTCCCGCTCCGCCGAGCGCCCGGCCGCCAAGAAGACCGTCACCACCCCGACCGGCACGAAGGTCAAGAAGGGCGACGGCGAGTACAAGGTCGTCAAGGGTGACACCCTCAGCTCCATCGCCGAGGAGCACGGCGTCAAGGGCGGCTGGCAGAAGCTGTTCAAGCTGAACAAGGACATCGTCAGCGACGCCGACTTCATCTACCCGGGTCAGCAGCTGCACCTCAAGTAAGAGGTCCGCGGCACTCAAGCAAGACCCAGCTGAACCACAGCGCCCTCACATCCGTGGTCCTCATACTGAAGGCCTCGTGAGGGTCCCCCCGTCCCCACGGGCCCCCCGCTCCGGTGCGTGTTCCCCCGTACGCACCGGAGCGGGGTTTTTTCTGCCCGGGTCTTCGGCCGTGTTTCCCGAAACGTCTTTGTTCCGTTCGGAAACAATTTACGATCGGTTCTGTCCACGGGGCGGTCCACGCGGTGGCCGATCGCCCGGAGCCGGTTAGGCTCGTCTCGCAGAGCCGCTGCGGCAGTGCCGTAGCCGCGTCACATCCCATGAAGGAGATGCTCGTGCCGTCCATCGACGTCGTCGTAGCCCGGGAAATCCTGGACTCCCGAGGCAACCCCACGGTCGAGGTCGAGGTCGGCCTCGACGACGGCAGCACGGGTCGTGCCGCCGTTCCGTCCGGCGCCTCCACGGGTGCCTTCGAGGCCATCGAGCTCCGCGACGGTGACCCCAACCGCTACCTCGGCAAGGGTGTCGAGAAGGCCGTCCTCGCCGTCATCGAGCAGATCGGCCCGGAGCTCGTCGGCTACGACGCCACCGAGCAGCGCCTGATCGACCAGGCCATGTTCGACCTGGACGCCACCGACAACAAGGGCTCGCTCGGCGCCAACGCCATCCTCGGCGTCTCCCTCGCCGTCGCCCACGCCGCCTCCGAGGCCAGCGACCTCCCGCTCTTCCGCTACCTGGGCGGCCCGAACGCGCACCTGCTGCCCGTTCCGATGATGAACATCCTGAACGGCGGCTCGCACGCCGACTCCAACGTGGACATCCAGGAGTTCATGATCGCGCCCATCGGCGCGGAGTCCTTCTCCGAGGCGCTGCGCTGGGGCGCCGAGGTCTACCACACCCTCAAGAAGGTGCTGAAGACCAAGGGCCTGTCCACCGGCCTCGGCGACGAGGGCGGCTTCGCCCCGAACCTGGAGTCCAACCGCGCCGCCCTCGACCTCATCGTCGAGGCCATCAAGCAGGCCGGTTACGTCCCCGGTGAGCAGATCGCGCTCGCGCTCGACGTCGCCGCGTCCGAGTTCTACAAGGACGGCAAGTACGAGTTCGAGGGCAAGTCCCGCTCGGCCGCCGAGATGACCGAGTACTACGAGGAGCTCGTCTCCGCGTACCCGCTCGTCTCCATCGAGGACCCGCTGTTCGAGGACGACTGGGCCGGCTGGAACGTCATCACCGAGAAGCTGGGCGACAAGGTCCAGATCGTCGGCGACGACCTCTTCGTCACCAACCCGGAGCGCCTGGCCCGCGGCATCGAGGAGGGCTCCGCCAACGCCCTGCTCGTCAAGGTCAACCAGATCGGCTCGCTGACCGAGACCCTGGACGCCGTCGAGATGGCCCAGCGCAACGGCTTCAAGTGCATGATGTCGCACCGCTCCGGCGAGACCGAGGACGTCACCATCGCCGACCTCGCCGTCGCCGTGAACTGCGGCCAGATCAAGACCGGCGCCCCGGCCCGCTCGGACCGCGTCGCCAAGTACAACCAGCTGCTGCGCATCGAGGAGATCCTCGACGACGCCGCGGTCTACGCCGGCCGCAGCGCCTTCCCGCGCTTCAAGGGCTGAGCCACGACAACGGCCTAGCCAGTCGTACGTACGTCCCCGTACGCGGTCCCGTACCGTGTGCGGGGACGTACGCGCGTGTGTGAAGGGAGAGGCCGGTACATGGCCGTCAAGGACCGGGACCGTTTCTCCACCGCGACCAGGATCAAGCTGCTCGGCGAGCAGACCGCGGCCCGGGTCTACCGCTCCCAGACCAAACGGCAGGCCCGTCGCTCCCGGCTGACCGGCCGGGCGGCGCTGCTCGCGCTGGTCCTGTGCTCGCTGATCGTCGCGCTCGCCTACCCGATAAGGCAGTACGTCTCCCAGCGCGCCGAGATCGCGGACCTCCAGCGGCAGCAGGAGCAGGCCCGGCAGCGGGTCGAGCACCTGCGGGACCAGAAGGCCCGCTGGCAGGACGACGCGTACGCCGAGCAGCAGATCCGCGAGCGGCTCCACTACGTGATGCCGGGGGAGACGGGGTTCATCGTCGTCGACCCGGGCGCGGCGCAGCAGTCGCGCGCCGACATGGGGGCGGCCGACCGCCCCTGGTACTCCAACGTCTGGGACGGGGTCGACAAGTCCGACGCCTCCGACCAGTGAACCGACCTTTTCCCCAGTCAGACAGCAGAGAGACTTTCGTACGGCATGGAAACGCCCCCGCCGACCACTGAGCGCACCGAGCCCACCGACGCCGACGTCGAGGCCTTCAAGCAGCAGCTCGGGCGTCCGCCGCGTGGCCTGCGCGCGATCGCGCACCGCTGTCCGTGCGGCCAGCCGGACGTGGTGGAGACGGCCCCCCGGCTCCCCGACGGCACGCCCTTCCCGACGACGTACTACCTGACGTGCCCGCGCGCCGCCTCGGCGATCGGCACGCTGGAGGCGAACGGCGTCATGAAGGAGATGACGGAGCGGCTCCAGACCGACCCGGAGCTCGCCGCCGCCTACCGAGCCGCGCACGAGGACTACATCGCGCGCCGCGACGCCATCGAGGTCCTGGAGGGCTTCCCGAGCGCGGGCGGCATGCCGGACCGGGTGAAGTGCCTGCATGTGCTGGTGGGGCACTCCCTGGCCGCGGGCCCCGGCGTGAACCCGCTGGGCGACGAGGCGATCGAGATGCTGCCGGAGTGGTGGCGCAAGGGTGCGTGCGTGACCCTCGCGAAGGAGGACGGGCAGTGACCCGTGTCGCCGCCGTCGACTGCGGTACCAACTCCATCCGGCTCCTCGTCGCGGACTGTGACCCGAAGACGGGTGAACTCGTCGACCTGGACCGCCGTATGACGATCGTGCGGCTCGGGCAGGGCGTCGACCGGACCGGGCGGCTGGCCCCCGAGGCGCTGGAGCGGACGTTCGCCGCCTGCCGTGAGTACGCGGCGATCATCAAGGAGCACGGGGCGGAGCGGCTGCGCTTCGTGGCGACCTCCGCCTCCCGGGACGCCGAGAACCGCGACGAGTTCGTCCGGGGTGTCCTCGACATCCTCGGTGTCGAGCCCGAGGTCATCACCGGTGACCAGGAGGCGGAGTTCTCCTTCACGGGCGCGACGAGGGAGCTCACGGGCCGGGACGACCTCGCCAGGCCCTATCTCGTGGTGGACATCGGCGGCGGCTCGACCGAGTTCGTCGTCGGCGACGACCATGTCCGCGCCGCCCGTTCCGTGGACGTCGGCTGTGTGCGGATGACCGAGCGGCATCTCGTCCTGGACGGGGCCGTCACCGACCCGCCCTCCGAGGCGCAGATCGCCGCCATGCGCGCCGACATCGAGGCCGCCCTCGACCTCGCCGAGGAGTCCGTGCCGCTGCGCGAGGCGCGCACGCTGGTGGGGCTCGCCGGGTCCGTCACCACCGTGTCGGCGATCGCGCAGGAGCTGCCCGAGTACGACTCGGTCCGCATCCACCACTCCCGGGTCTCCCGCGAGCGGGTCCGTGAGATCACCGAGTGGCTGCTGCGCTCCACGCACGCCGAGCGCGCGGCCGTGCCCTCCCTGCATCCCGGGCGGGTGGACGTCATCGCCGCGGGGGCGCTCGTACTGCTCTCGATCATGGAGCGGATCGCCGCCGAGGAGGTCGTCGTGAGCGAGCACGACATCCTCGACGGCATCGCGTGGTCGATCACGTAGCCCTCTGCTGAGCAGGAAGAACAACGTATGAGCACGTCTGAGGGGCCCTTCGGGGCCCCTTGGTCGCGTGCCGTCGGAAAAGTTCGTGAAGTTCTTCACAAGGAATTGGGTCCTGCCGGACGAGGAATGTGCCCCGGTTGACCCTTCCGAGGGCCCAACACCCGTGTGAACACGTTCAAAACGCAGAGATGCGGACCTCGTGCGAAGGCGCCGCGCGAGATCGTCTCGAAGGTCTCACGACGGCTCCGAAAGCCCGGAGAGGCAGCTCACGCGGCATTGACAACGGCCCGCTCTACACGCCGGTTCCCGGTCCGCGCCATGACCTGGATCACGTGAGCCGCGGAGGATAACACACACCTTGTTTGAGCTTGTGAAGGGGCGCACGAGCGACCCCCTAGGGGCAGGTGGATACTCGATGGCATGAGCACCACGGAGCGTCCCAGGATCCTCGTAGTAGGCGGTGGGTACGTAGGCCTGTACGCAGCTCGGCGCATTCTCAAGAAGATGCGCTACGGAGAGGCGACCGTCACGGTCGTCGACCCCCGGTCGTACATGACCTACCAGCCCTTCCTCCCCGAAACCGCCGCCGGCAACATCTCGCCGCGCCATGTCGTCGTCCCGCTGCGACGCGTGCTGCCGAAGGCGGAGGTGCTGACCGGCCGGGTCACCACCATCGATCAGGACCGCAAGGTCGCCACGATCGCCCCGCTGGTCGGCGAGGCGTACGAGCTGCCCTTCGACTACCTGGTCATCGCGCTCGGCGCGGTCTCCCGCACCTTCCCGATCCCCGGCCTCGCCGAGCAGGGCATCGGTATGAAGGGCGTCGAGGAGGCCATCGGCCTGCGCAACCACGTCCTGGAGCAGCTCGACAAGGCCGACTCCACCACCGACGAGGAGATCCGCCGCAAGGCGCTCACCTTCGTCTTCATCGGCGGCGGCTTCGCCGGTGCGGAGACCATCGGTGAGGTCGAGGACCTGGCCCGCGACGCGGCCAAGTACTACAAGACGGTGTCCCGCGAGGACATGCGCTTCATCCTGGTCGACGCCGCGGACAAGATCCTGCCCGAGGTCGGCCCCAAGCTCGGCCAGTACGGCAAGGAGCACCTGGAGAGCCGCGGTGTGGAGATCTACCTCTCCACCTCGATGGACTCCTGCGTCGACGGTCACGTGGTGCTGAAGAACGGCCTGGAGGTCGACTCCAACACGATCGTGTGGACCGCCGGCGTCAAGCCGAACCCGGTCCTCTCGCGCTACGGCCTCCCGCTGGGCCCCCGCGGTCACGTCGACACCGCCCCGACCCTCCAGGTCCAGGGCACCGACTACATCTGGGCCGCCGGCGACAACGCCCAGGTCCCGGACGTCGCCGCCCGCAAGGCCGGCGTCGAGAACGCCTGGTGCCCGCCGAACGCCCAGCACGCGCTGCGCCAGGCCAAGGTCCTCGGCGACAACGTGGTCTCCGGCATGCGGGGCTTCCCGCAGAAGGAGTACGCGCACTCCAACAAGGGTGCGGTGGCCGGTCTCGGCCTCCACAAGGGCGTCGCGATGATCGTCATGGGCAAGGTGAAGATCAAGGTCAAGGGCCGTCTCGCCTGGTACATGCACCGCGGCTACCACGGTCTGGCCATGCCGACCTGGAACCGCAAGGTCCGCGTCTTCGCCGACTGGACCCTCGGCATGTTCCTCAAGCGCGAGGTCGTCTCCCTCGGCGCGATGGAACACCCCCGCGAGGAGTTCTACGAGGCTGCCAAGCCGGTCCCGGCGGCCGAGCCGAAGAAGACCGAGGCGAAGGCCTCCTGACCGGCTCCGGTCACTGAACAGCCCGAAGGGGCCGCCCGCCATCCGTGGTGCGGGCGGCCCCTTCGGCGTCGTACATACGTGTCCTTTGCCCGGTCATGACGTCGCGCCGGGACTGGACTGCGCGCCCGCTTTTGTTTACGTAAGTGGACAAAACCAGGATCCTCGTCACGGAGGTGTGCGCCATGTCCGATGCCGCGCCGCGGCTGAAGAACCTCTTGGAACAGCTGCTGGGAGTCCCCCTCCCGGTGCGCGTCCGCGCATGGGACGGATCCCAGGCAGGCCCGCCGGGCGCCCCCGTGCTGGTCGTGCGCAACCGCCGGGCCGTCCGGCGGCTGCTGTTCAAGCCCGGCGAGCTCGGCCTCGCGCGCGCCTGGGTCGCGGGCGACCTCGACATCGACGGCGACCTCTACACCGCCCTCGGCCTCATCTCGGGCCTCGTCTGGGAGCGCGACGAGGACGCCCGCGGCCTCTCGGAGGTACTGCGCGACCCCGGCGCACGGGCCGCCGTACGCGGCCTCGTGAAGCTCGGCGGACTCCCGCTGCCGCCCGCCCCGCCCCGCGAGGAGGTCCGCCGCCGCGGCCACCTCCACACCAGGCGCACCGACCGCCGCGCCGTCAGCCACCACTACGACGTCGGCAACGACTTCTACGAGATCGTCCTCGGCCCGTCGATGGTCTACTCGTGCGCCTACTGGGAGTCTCCCGGCGGCACGCTCGAAGCGGCCCAGCGCGACAAGCTCGAACTCGTCTGCCGCAAGCTCGCCCTGACACCCGGTCAGCGCCTCCTCGACGTGGGCTGCGGCTGGGGCTCGATGGCCGTCCACGCCGCCCGTGAGCACGGCGTGAGCGTCGTCGGCGTCACCCTCTCCCAGGAACAGGCCGCCTACGCCCGCAAGCGCGTCGCCGACGAGGGGCTCACCGACCGGGTCGAGATCCGTGTCCAGGACTACCGGGACATCACCGACGGGCCCTACGACGCGATCGCCTCCATCGGCATGGCCGAACACGTGGGAGCGGAACGGTACTTGGAGTACGCCCGGGACCTGTACGCCCTCCTGCGGCCCGGTGGACGGCTTCTCAACCACCAGATCGCCCGCCGTCCGCAGCGCGACGAAACCACCTACCGCCTCGACGGGTTCATCGACGCCTACGTCTTCCCCGACGGCGAACTCGCCCCCCTCGGCACCACCGTCACCCAACTGGAGCGTGCCGGACTGGAGGTGCGCGACGTCGAGTCGATCCGCGAGCACTACGCCCTCACCCTGCGCCGCTGGGTCGCGAACCTGGCGGCCGACCGGCCTCGTGCCCAGCGGATCGCGGGCCCCGGCCGGGCCCGGGTCTGGCTTCTCTACATGGCGGCCTGCGCCCTGGCCTTCGAACGCAACCGCATCGGCGTCAACCAGGTCCTGGCCGTCCGCCCCGCGGAGTCCGGCGCCTCGGGGCTGCCACTGCGGGCGCGCACCTGGAACTGAACCGACACGAGGGGCCCGCCGCGCGCACGCGACGGGCCCCGAACGCCGTACGGCTATTCCGACTTGATGGCCGACAGCATGTTCAGCCGGGACGCGCGCCGGGCCGGCCACAGGGCCGCCAGGACGCCGACCGCCGCCGCCAGCAGCAGGAACAGGCCCATCCTGGTCCACGGCAGGACCAGTTCGTACGTCGGCATCTTGGTGCCCAGCAGCTCGCCGGCCGCCCAGCCGAAGAAGACGCCCAGGCCGATCCCGAGCACACCGCCGAACAGGGAGATCACCAGGGACTCCAGGCGGACCATCCGCTTGATGCCCTTGCGGTCCAGGCCGATCGCGCGGAGCATGCCGATCTCCTGGGAGCGCTCGAAGACCGACATGGCCAGGGTGTTGATGACACCGAGGACCGCGACGATCACCGCCATGGCGAGCAGGCCGTAGAGCATGTTCAGCATCAGCGTGAACATCTGCGCGATGTCGTCGGACAGGTCCTGCTTGCTCTGGACCTTGATGGCCGGGTTGGTGCCGAGGGCCTTCTCCAGCCTGTCCTTGGTCGCGCTCGTCGCGCCGTCGGACGTCTTCACCATGACCATCATGTCGGCGGCGTCCGACACATGCGGGGTGAGCGTGGCGTTGTCGAGGAGGACGCCGCTGAAGAACTCGTTGCCCTCGTAGACCCCGGCGACGGTCAGCTTCTGCTTCTCGCCGTCCTCGTAGGAGACGGTGAAGCTCGAACCGGCCTTCCAGCCGCGCTGCTCGGCGCGATCGGCGTCGACCACGACCTGTGTGCCGCCCACCTCGAACGAGCCGTCGTCGACCTTGAGGTCGGTGAGCTTGCCGAACGAGGTTCCGTTGACGCCGGTGAGGTACTCCGTCTCGCCGCCGATGCGGGAGGGGGCGTTGCGCATCGGGCTGATCTCGGTGACGTCGTCGACCCTTGCCAGCTCCTTCGCGACGTCCGGTGAGAGCTGGTTGCCGTTCGCCATCGACACGACGTAGTCCGCGCGGATCGCCGACGAGGCCATCTTGTCGATCGACTTCTGGAGGCTGCCCGCCATCACCGTCATACCGGTGATGAGGGTCAGGCCGATCATCAGCGCCGAGGCGGTGGCGGCCGTACGACGGGGGTTGCGGACCGAGTTCTGGCGGGCCAGCTTGCCCGCCGTGCCGAAGATCCGCAGCACGGGCGCCGCGGCCGCGATCAGCGGGCGGGACAGCAGCGGGGTCAGGATGAACACACCGATGATCAGCAGGACCGCGCCCAGGCCCATCGGGGCCTGACCGTCCGAGCCCTCCATCGTGGTCGCCGCCAGGACGACCGCGACGCCGGCGCCGCTGAAGAGGGCGCCCAGGGTGTTGCGCAGCACCAGCGACTTGGTGGTGGCCTGCGCGTGCACGCTGCTCATCGCGGCGACCGGCGGGATCCTGGCTGCCCGACGGCCCGGCAGCCATGCCGCCAGCATGGTGATGAGGACGCCGACCGCGAGGGCGGTGGCGACCGTGCCGCCGGAGACGATGAGCGGGCCGTCGGGGACGGTGGCGCCCAGGGTGCCCATGAGCGAGCGCAGCCCGGCACCGATACCGATGCCCGCGACCAGACCGGTCACCCCGGCGACCGTGCCGACCACGAACGCCTCGATGAGCACCGACCGCGTGACCTGCCGACGCGAGGCGCCGACGGCCCGCAGCAGCGCGAGCTCCTTGGTGCGCTGGGCGACCAGCATGGTGAAGGTGTTGGCGATGATGAAGGTGCCGACGAAGAGCGCGATGCCCGCGAAGACCAGCAGACCCTGCTTCAGCCCGGCCATCGACGCGGAGATCATCTCGGCCTGGTCGTCGGCGAGTTGACGCCCCGTGGTGGTCTCCACGAGGTCCGCCGGCAGCGCCTTGTCGAGGGCGGCCTTCAGCGCGGTCTGGGAGGTGCCGGAGGCCGCCTTCACATCGATCTGGTCGTACGTGCCCGTCTTGCCGAACAGCGTCTGCGCGGTCGCCGTGTCGAACAGGGCGAGGCTGCCGCCGGCCGCGACATTGCCGTCGTCGGTGGTGAAGATGCCGGTGATCTCCGGGCTCAGGACCGGCCCGTCGACGGAGATCCGGACCGTGTCGCCGACCTCGTACCCGGCGCGCTCGGCGGTCGCGGAGTCGATGGCGACCTGGTTCGCGCCGTGCGGTGCCGTGCCTTCCTTCAGCGGGTACCGCGGGTCCTTGTCCCCCCAGTAGTTCCCGCCCTGCGACTGGAAGCCGCCGCCGATGAGCTTGCCGTCCTTGTCGGCGATGGCGGTGAAGCCGTTGACGACCCCGATCGCCGAGGCGGCCCCGTCGGCCTTCGCGCTCTTGTCGACCAGTTCCTGGGTGAGTTCGGTGGGCTTGCCGACCTGGTCGCCCTTGCTCTCCTGGTAGTCGGGCTCCACGGCCACGTCGACCTGGTCGAAGCCCTTGGCCGAACTGTTCTGGTAGGCGTTCGAGATGGTGTTGGTGAAGACCAGCGTCCCGGACACGAAGGCCACGCCGAGCATCACGGCGAGCACGGTCATGAGCAGCCGGGCCTTGTGCGCGAGGACGTTGCGCAGGGCGGTGCGGAACATCAGGAGGTACGGCCCTTCGCGTCGAACTGCTTCATGAAATCAAGCACGGTCTCGGCGGTGGGCCGGTGCATCTCGTCGACGATCCGCCCGTCGGCGAGGAAGACCACCCGGTCCGCGTAGGAGGCGGCCACCGGGTCGTGGGTCACCATCACCACGGTCTGCCCCAACTCCCTTACGGAGTTGCGGAGAAAGCCCAGTACCTCGGCGCCGGAGCGCGAGTCGAGGTTTCCGGTGGGCTCGTCGCCGAAGATGATGTCGGGCCGGGAGGCGAGCGCCCTGGCGACGGCGACGCGCTGCTGCTGGCCGCCGGAGAGCTGGGAGGGCCGGTGGGAGAGCCGGTCCCTGAGCCCCACCATCTGGATCACCGAGTCCAGCCACTGCTTGTCCGGCTTACGGCCCGCGATGTCCATGGGCAGCGTGATGTTCTCCAGCGCGGTCAGCGTCGGCAGCAGGTTGAACGCCTGGAAGATGAAGCCGATCTTGTCCCGGCGGAGCTTGGTGAGCTGCTTGTCCTTGAGGGTGCCCAGCTCGGTGTCGCCGATGCGCACGGACCCGGAGGAGAAGGTGTCCAGCCCGGCCACACAGTGCATCAGCGTGGACTTGCCGGACCCCGACGGGCCCATGATCGCGGTGAACTCGGCCTGCCGGAAGTCGACGGAGACCCGGTCGAGGGCGACCACCTGGGTCTCGCCCTGTCCGTAGATCTTCGACAGATCCGTGGCGCGAGCGGCCACGGTGGTGGCTCGGCCGGCGATGGGAGTGGTGGTCACGGGTGGGCGCTCCTGACGGGACGACGATGTGTTCGGGGGACGTGAACCATCGTCGCGGTGCCCCGCCGCCGTGTAGTCAGCCGCTGTTCCGGTTCCGGGGGGCGACTTGCGACTGACCGCGCCCGGCCGTGTCATACCTGGGGATGACGGGACCCCTGAGCGGAGGCCGCGTCGAGAACAGGTGGAGCCCCCTCGTTCGGGCGGTGAAATTCCGTCATTCCGCATGCGCGGCCGACCGTCGCGCGTAAGGCTATTGGCAAGTGCGGATGGCTCGTTCCAGGGGCTGATGCACCCTCAGACGTCAATAAAATAAGACAACATCGGTCCGCCCGTCCGCTGTTCGGGGGATGTATCCCGATAGGCTCGAACCTCGACGCGGAGCCCATGGCCTGCCCGGATGGTGGAATGCAGACACGGCGAGCTTAAACCTCGCTGCCCCTCGCGGGCGTACCGGTTCAAGTCCGGTTCCGGGCACCTCCGACCTTTTCAGAACCCGTAGGCAGACACCGCTTGCGGTGGGGCCCTTCCTTCAGCACATCGCGGCAGCGCGTGGCGTCCTGCCCCGCACCGACCGTTGACACGGGCCGTCGCCCGTCGCAGACTCACGGGGCGGAATGGATGAACTAAATTTCACCATGCGAACGAGCGCCATGACGTCACGGCATTGAAGCCCACCGAAGGGAACGACCGATGCGCACCACCGTCGGCATCATCGGAGCCGGCCCCGCCGGGCTCCTCCTCGCCCGGCTGCTCCACAACGCCGGGATCGACTCGGTCGTCCTGGAAAGCCGCGACCGTGCCTACGTCGAGCAGCGGCAGCGGGCCGGAATCCTGGAGCAGGGGACCGTGGACGTGCTGCGGGCGGCCGGGGCCGGGGAGCGGATGGAGCGGGAGGGGCTGCGGCACGACGGGATCGAGCTGCGGTACGAACGCAAGCGGCACCGCGTCGACTTCCCGGCCCTCACCGGCGGGCGGTCCGTGATGGTCTACGCGCAGACCGAGGTGTGCAAGGACCTCATCGCCCTCCAGATCGAGGAGGGCGGACCGCTGCTGTTCGAGGCGGAGGCGCTGGCCGTGGAGGGGGCGGACAGCGCGGGGCCCCGTGTCCGGTTCCGGCACGGAGGGCGTGAGGACGTCCTCGAGTGCGAGTACGTCGTCGGCTGCGACGGGTTCTGGGGCGTCGCGCGCCAGGCGATCCCCGAGGAGCTGACCCGGGTCTTCGAGCGGACGTACCCCTTCGGCTGGCTCGGCATCCTCGCCGACGTCCCGCCCTCCCACGACGAACTGGTGTACGCCCGCCACGACCGCGGCTTCGCCCTGCTGTCCATGCGGTCGCCGTCCGTCTCCCGGCTCTACCTCCAGGTGCCCGAGGGCACCGACGCGGAGAGCTGGGGCGACGAGGAGATCTGGGCCGAGCTGGAGCGGCGCTTCGAGACCGACGACGACTGGCGGCTGCGCAGGGGGCCCATCACCCAGAAGTCCGTCACCCCCATGCGGTCCTACGTCCATGAGCCCATGCGGTACGGCCGGCTCTTCCTCGCCGGGGACGCCGCCCACATCGTGCCGCCGACCGGGGCGAAGGGGCTGAACCTCGCCGTGGGGGACGTCGTCACCTTCGCGCGGGCGCTGACGTACGAGAAGGAGACGGGGTCCACCGAACTCCTCGACACCTACTCCGAGACCTGTCTGAGCCGCGTCTGGCAGGCCGAGCGGTTCTCGTACGACATGACCACGCTGCTGCACCGGACCCCCGACGCCACCCCCTTCGAGGACCGGCTCCAGGTGGCGCGGCTGGACCGGATCGCGGGGTCGAGGGCCGCCGAGACCGACCTCGCCGAGGGATACACCGGGTTCGCGTTCGAATGATGTACCAGGTTGGTCATGATTCCGGCCCTCCGTGGCCGGGAATCGGCGGGCCGCGTAGCGTGTTGGCGAACATGACAAGGGAAAGATCCTCCCCAAGCACTAGGGTCAATCCTTTGCCTACCTATTACTCTTGAGCCAAGGCCCGCACGAAGTGGCCATGGAGGAGTGAAATGAGGAGCAGCAACCCGGTCTTCTCGCGACGGGGGTTCAGCCGCGACAACGGCTACGCGGGCTTCAACGCCCAGCCGCAGGCCGGGGGCGCAGCCGTGGGCACGCAGGGCAACCCGTATGCCCAGCCGCAGGGCAACCCGTACGCGCAGAACCCCTACGCGCAGCAGGACCTGCACGGCGCGCCGCCGCAGGCCCCGGCCGGCACCGGCCGGATGACGATCGACGACGTCGTCCTGCGCACCGGCACCACCCTCGGCATCCTGGTCGTCACGGCCGCGGTCGCCTGGGCGGCCCTGCCGGTCGACGACGCCAACATCGGCCGGTCGTACGGCATCGCCATCGGTGCCGCCCTGATCGGTATGGTCCTGGCGCTCATCCAGTCGTTCAAGCGCAAGGCCTCGCCCGCGCTGATCGTCTCGTACGCGGCGTTCGAGGGTGTCTTCCTCGGCGTCGTCTCCAGCGTCGTGGACAACCGCATCGCCAGCGGCGCGGCCATGCAGGCCGTGATCGGAACCCTGGCGGTGTTCGCCGCGGTGCTCGTGGCGTACAAGGCGGGCTGGATCCGCGTCAACCGCCGGTTCTACGGCTTCGTGATGGCGGCCACGCTCGGCTTCGTCCTGCTGATGATGGTGAACCTGCTGTTCGCCGTCTTCGGCGGCGGTGACGGCCTCGGCTTCCGCAGCGGCGGCCTCGGCATCGTCTTCGGCATCGTCGGCGTCCTGCTCGGCGCGTGCTTCCTGGCCCTCGACTTCAAGCAGGTCGAGGACGGCATCGCCTACGGCGCGCCGAAGGAAGAGGCCTGGCTGGCGGCGTTCGGTCTGACGATGACGCTGGTCTGGATCTACCTCGAGTTCCTGAGGCTGATCTCGATCCTCAACAGCGACTGACGCACCTCGCGTGCGTGAAAGGGCCCCGGGTTCGTTCCCGGGGCCCTTCGTCGTCGTGGCGTCTGGGGTTGTTGTGCGCGCCTAGAGCAATTTGCGCGCGGCCCTCCTCAGGTCGTACTCGTGGATGAGAGCTTTGGCGTGGCCGTAGGCGAGGTTGTGTTCGTGGCGGAGCCAGCTGACCTTTTCCTCGAAGCGGAAGAGCGCCGGGCCTTCGTCGACGGTGCGCAGCCAGTCGGACACTTCACGACCGGTGCAATGGGGGATGCGGGCGAGCAGATTGCGGTGGGTCTCCTCGGAGAAGACTTGGGACATCGGCGCCTCCGGACGCATGGGATGTAAGCCGGTCCTTCAGGTCACCGTGCCTGAGGGTTCGCCCGTTGGCAACAGTCCCGGTGCGGCGCGTACGGTGTCGCCGTGGCCGATACAGCGCGTTTGACCCAAGCCGTGGATCACTTTGCCGACCGGTTGAGAGCGGCCCCTCAGAGCCGGCTGCAGCGGGGGGCGGCCACCGAGGCGCTGGGGCTGGCCAGGGAGTTGGTCCGCCGGGCGCAGCTCCTGGAAGATCCCTCGAAGGAGCCTCGGGAGATGCCGGACGCCGGGATGTTCGCGGCCGCGGACCAGATCACCGTGGCCGTGCACGACTTGGCCCTCGTCCTGACGGACGAGGGCCAAGTCGACGAAGCCGTGCGATGGGTCGAGGAAGCGCAGAAGCGCGCCGGGGTCTGAGCTACAGGCTCGCTATGACCCGGTCCGCCAGGATGTAGACGTTCTCCTCGCCGCACGCGAAGGTCAGGGTGTACGCGCCCGACACTCCCGAACCGCCCAGCAGTATCGGGGTCTCGCCCGCCGTCAGGGCCGCCGAGAGGCGCTCCGCCGTCTCCCGGTGCCCCGGGGTCATGCAGAGCGTGGTGCCGTCGGCGAAGACATAGACGTCGAGGGTGCCCAGCGGGCCCGGGCGGACGTCGGCCAGCTCCACCCGGCCGGCGGCCAGTTCCTCAAGGGTGGCCACCGTGCGCTCATGGTCGTTCACCACCGGCGACTGCACCGGGACGAAGTCCGGGTGGGAGGGGTGGCGGCGGCGGGCCGCGGCCAGCTCCGCGGAGTCCCCGGCGAACTCGTCGAAGTCGGCACTCGGCTCGGTGACCGGCTCCAGCGGCTCCAGGCCCACGAAATCGGCCTGCCGGGGCAGGAACAGCTCGCTGTCGGGCAGGCCGAGCAGGGTCGGCGCGTCGGAGGCGTCACGGGCCTCCTGGGCAGCCCAGAACGCCCGCGCCTCGGCGAGCTCCCGCTCCCGTTCCTCGGCGAGGGCCTCGGCCACGGCGGCCCGTATCTCAGCGGCGTCGGCGGAGTGGCGGGCGGCCGGTACGAGACCGTGCGCGGTGGCCGCGTTCGTCTTCGCAAGCTCGGTGTGCAGGGCCGCGACCTGGCGGCGCAGCTGCAAGAGGGTGCGCAGGACGGCGACGGCCACGGCGCCCGTGGCGGCCGTGGTGACCAGCAAGGCGATCGGCATGGCGCTCACTGACGTACTCCCGGTTCAAAGTCGACCCCCGACTTCCTACATCAGCTTGAAGGGCGGACTATCCCGCTGTCAGTGCGTAACGTCACGAAACGGGCAGGACTTTGGGCCCGGGGTTTAGTGTGAGAACGGTTCTGACCTGCGTAAATCCCTTCGCGAAGGGAGATAGGTCACATCCTGGGGGAGATTGGATCACAAAACGGCCCAGAACCCTTGTGGTTCAAGGGTTCTGGGCCCGAGCCTCACATGGAGTGCCCGTGCGAACACGGGCAGTTGGTCAGCTGAGGCGCTCGATGACCATCGCCATGCCCTGGCCGCCGCCGACGCACATCGTCTCCAGACCGAACTGCTTGTCGTGGAACTGGAGGGAGTTGATGAGCGTGCCGGTGATGCGGGCGCCGGTCATGCCGAAGGGGTGGCCGACGGCGATGGCGCCGCCGTTGACGTTCAGCTTGTCCAGGTCGATGCCGAGGTCGCGGTAGGAGGGGATTACCTGGGCGGCGAACGCCTCGTTGATCTCGACCAGGTCGATGTCGTCGATGGTGAGGCCGGCGCGGCGCAGCGCCTGGTTGCTCGCCTCGACCGGGCCGAGACCCATGATCTCGGGGGACAGGCCCGAGACGCCGGTCGACACGATGCGGGCGAGCGGGGTGAGGCCGAGCTCGCGGGCCTTGGTGTCGGACATGATGACGACCGCGGCGGCGCCGTCGTTGAGCGGGCAGCAGTTGCCGGCGGTGACGAGTCCGTCGGGGCGGAAGACCGGCTTCAGGCCGCCGACGGCCTCCAGGGTGACGCCGGCGCGCGGGCCGTCGTCCTTGCTGACCACCGTGCCGTCGGGCAGCGTGACCGGGGTGATCTCGCGCTCCCAGAAGCCGTTCTTGATGGCCTCTTCGGCGAGGTTCTGCGAGCGGACGCCGAACTCGTCCATGTCCTGGCGGGTGACGCCCTTGATGCGGGCGAGGTTCTCCGCGGTCTGGCCCATGCCGATGTAGGCGTCCGGGACGAGGCCGTCCTCGCGCGGGTCGTGCCAGGTCGTGCCCTCCTGGGCGGCGACTTCGAGGGTGCGGGCCTCGGCGTCGGCGAACAGCGGGTTGTGCGTGTCCGGGAGGCTGTCGGAGTTGCCCTTGGTGAAGCGGGAGACCATCTCGACACCGGCCGAGATGAAGACGTCGCCCTCACCGGCCTTGATGGCGTGCAGGGCCATGCGGGAGGTCTGGAGCGAGGAGGAGCAGTAGCGGGTGACCGTACAGCCGGGGAGGTGGTCCATCCCCATCTGCACGGCGACGATCCGGCCCAGGTTGTTCCCCTGCTCGCCACCCGGCAGACCGCACCCGAGGTGCAGGTCGTCGATGTCCCTCGGGTCCAGCTCCGGAACCTTGGCCAGGGCCGCCTGGATGATCGTGGCGGTGAGGTCGTCCGGGCGGAGGTCCTTCAGTGAGCCCTTGAAGGCGCGGCCGATGGGGGAGCGGGCGGTCGAGACGATCACTGCTTCGGGCATGACGGCTCCAGAAAGGGGGCGGCGCGTAGCGCCTCGTTGAGGGGCGGTGGTCGGGCGACGGGTGGGAGTGCGGGTTCTTCCGGGCAGGGCTGGTTGGGAAGTTACCCGTACGTATGGGCGAGGTCACGGGTATGGGGGTGTGACCCTGACCGCAATTGTCTAAGCGCTTGCTTTCCTCGCTCCCGCCGGGGCGCGCTCAGGGCTGCACCGGGGCCCGCTCCGGCTCCGTCACCGACACCCGGCGCCGCTTCCTCCTCTTCAGCAGCGCCCACGGCCCCTTCGGACCCGTCGGCATCGCCGCCGTCACCTCGGTACCGGGGTCCGCCACCGCCTCCGCGGCGGCCCGCGCCACCGGCAGGAAACCCTCCCGACGCGAGACGTCCGGGCGCTCCTCCTCCGCCGGCCACAGACCCAGGGCCGCGCAGACCGTCGGGAGCATCGCCATCGCCGCGGTCGCGTAGCCCTCCGCCGAAGGGTGGTAGTTGTCGGGACCGAAGAGCTCACGGGGATTGGCCGCGAACTCCGGGCCGAGCAGATCGCCCAGCGACACCGTGCGCCCGCCCTGCTCCACCGTGCCGATCGTCTGCGCCGCCGCCAGCTGCCGCGAGGCCCGGCGCGCCAGCCAGCGCAAGGGCTGCTGGACCTGCTCGACCGTACCGAGATCGGGACAGGTGCCGACGACCACCTCGGCACCAGCCGTACGCAGCCGCCGCACCGCCGCCGAGAGATGGCGGACCGAACGGGTGGGCGGCATGCGATGCGTGACATCGTTCGCCCCGATCATGATCACGCAGACGTCCGGCACCCGTCCGGGGTCCGCGAGGACGAGCGCGACCTGGCGGTCCAGATCGTCCGAGCGGGCACCTGGCAGCGCCACATTGCGCAGGTCCACCGGGCGCTCCGCCACCGCCGCGAGCCCCGAGGCCAGCAGTGCCCCCGGCGTCTGCCCCGACCGGCGCACACCCTGGCCCGCGGCCGTGGAGTCGCCCAGCATCGTCAGACGCAGGGGAGGCTCACCCGGGGTGGAATACGACAGGCCATACAGTCCGTGCGCGCTCGGCACATGAGGCGACGGCCCGTTGCCGTTGCCCACCTGCCGCTTGGCCAGCCGCACCTCCGCCAGCAGCAGCCCCATGGCCGCCGCGCCCACCAGACCGATCCCGCCGCCGCCGTACGCCGCGCCGGCCGCGATCCGCCGGGCCACCCTCGCCCTCGACATGCTCGTCATTCGTCGCCGCCACCTCCGTGCTAGCCGTACAACCACTCCTTGCCCCGTACAGACGGTCGTCCAATCTCAACGGGGAGTGAACGACCGCTCCGGGCTTTAGGCTGGCTGAACCACTAAGACCACATCTTTTGCAGCATCCGGAGACAACGGTGCAATTCCACGACTCGATGATCAGCCTCGTCGGCAACACCCCGCTGCTGAGACTCAACAGCGTCACCAAGGGCATCCAGGCCACCGTCCTGGCCAAGGTGGAGTACTTCAACCCGGGCGGTTCCGTGAAGGACCGCATCGCCCTGCGCATGATCGAGGCGGCGGAGGAGAGCGGCGCGCTCAAGCCCGGAGGCACGATCGTCGAGCCGACCAGTGGCAACACCGGGGTCGGCCTGGCCATCGTGGCCCAGCAGAAGGGGTACAAGTGCATCTTCGTGTGCCCCGACAAGGTGAGCACCGACAAGATCAACGTGATGCGGGCCTACGGGGCCGAGGTCGTCGTCTGCCCCACCGCCGTCGACCCCGAGCACCCGGACTCGTACTACAACGTCTCCGACCGCCTCGTCCGTGAGACCCCCGGCGCGTGGAAGCCCGACCAGTACTCCAACCCCAACAACCCGCTCTCCCACTACCACTCCACCGGCCCCGAGCTGTGGGAGCAGACGGAGGGGAAGATCACCCACTTCGTCGCGGGCGTGGGCACGGGCGGCACCATCTCCGGCACCGGCCGCTATCTGAAGGACGCCAGCGGCGGCAAGGTCGAGGTCGTCGGCGCCGACCCCGAGGGGTCCGTGTACTCCGGCGGTTCCGGCCGTCCGTACCTCGTCGAGGGCGTCGGCGAGGACTTCTGGCCGACCGCCTACGACCGGAGCGTCGCCGACGAGATCGTCGCCGTCTCCGACAAGGACTCCTTCCAGATGACCCGCCGCCTGGCCAAGGAGGAGGGACTGCTGGTCGGTGGCTCCTGCGGGATGGCCGTCGTGGCGGCGCTGCGGGTCGCCGAGCGGCTCGGGCCCGACGACGTCGTCGTCGTGCTGCTGCCCGACAGCGGTCGCGGGTACCTCTCGAAGATCTTCAACGACGAGTGGATGGCCGACTACGGCTTCCTGGAGGGCGAGGGTCCCAGCGCCCGCGTCGCCGACGTCCTCAACGACAAGGTGCACGGCGCCATCCCGTCCCTCGTCCACATGCACCCGGACGAGACCGTCGGGCAGGCCATCGAGGTGCTGCGCGAGTACGGCGTCTCGCAGATGCCGATCGTGAAGCCGGGCGCCGGTCACCCGGACGTCATGGCGGCGGAGGTCGTCGGGTCGGTCGTGGAGCGGGAGTTGCTCGACGCGCTGTTCGCCCAGCGGGCCTCGCTGGAGGACCCGCTGGAGAAGCACATGTCGGCGCCGCTGCCGCAGGTCGGCTCCGGCGAGCCCGTCGGCGACCTGATGACGGTCCTCGGCACCGCGGACGCGGCGATCGTCCTCGTCGAGGGCAAGCCGACCGGTGTGGTCAGCCGGCAGGACCTGCTGGCCTTCCTCGCCAAGGGCGCGAAGTGACGGTGAACGTCCGGTGAACCGGGGGCACGGCAGGCGGACTTCCGTTTGCCTACCGAAGTGGTGGACTTCGCGGAAGTGGTACGAGCGTGTCACGTCCACGCAGCACACGCTTAACACGGGTCCGGCACATTAGGGGGTGTCGGCAGGGCGGGAGCGGCTCCCCGCCCAGGCCGGCACCAAAACGGCGTCACAGGACCTCCGGAGCGGCTCCCGGACCTCCACAGACGCCTGGACGCGAGGCCCGGCCCTGACCCGGTCAGCGTCCCTCGCGGGGACCGCCGTCGTCCCGCCCCCCGGTAACGGGGGTGCGGCGGTCCCCGCGCACAGCTTCTCCCTACGCGCCCGTACTGGCCCAACTCCCCAGCAGCGCAAGCCTCTCCGCCGTCTCCGACCCCGGCTCCGGTGTGTACACCACGAGCGTCTGGTCCGGGGCCTCCGGGAGGACCAGTGACTCGTAGGGGAGGGTCAGCAGACCCGCCACCGGATGCCGGACGCGCTTCACGCCGTACATGCACGCCCTCACCTGATGGTCGGCCCACAGACGGCGGAAGTCCTCGCTCTTGAGGGAGAGTTCGCCGACCAGCTCGCGCAGGACGGGGTCGTCGGGACGGGCGCCCGCGCTCAGACGGAGGTGGGCGACGGTCTGGGCGGCCACCGCGGCGAAGTCGGGGTAGAGATCGCGGCCCCCGGGCTCCAGGAAGAGCTGGCGGACGATGTTGCGCCGGGCGGGAGCCATCCGGCTGAGGCCGAGCAGGGCGTCGCCGAGCGCGTTCCAGGCCAGGACCTCCATACCGGGGCCGAGGACGAAGGCCGGGGTGCGCTCCATGCTGTCCAGCAGCAGCTGCACGCCGGGGCGGACGCGGGGCGCGGACCGGCGGCGCCCGCCCTTCTTCGGCGGCCGGGCCACCGCCAGCAGATAGGCGTGCTCGGTCTCGTCCATGCGCAGTACGCGCGCGATCGCGTCCAGGACGGCATCGGACACACTCGGGCCCCTGCCCTGTTCCAGACGGATGTAGTAGTCGACGCTCACACCCGCCAGCTGCGCCACCTCCTCCCGGCGCAGACCGGGTACGCGGCGCCGCCCGTGCGAGGCCAGCCCCACCTCGTCCGGCTGGATACGGCCGCGGCGCGAGCGCAGAAAGTCTCCGAGGTCCCCGTCCATGGGTTCGATCGTAGGGGAGCGGCGGGATCCGAACCTGGTACTGGCAGACCCAGGAAAAGCTCATCCCTGGGTAGCCGGGGCGGGGCGGCGCAGGGTGGTCGGTGCCGCCGGGCGAGTGCCCCGGCGGACTCCCGACACTCAAGGAGCACCGCGATGTCGTACGAGAATCTGGCCGGCCGCACCGCTGTCGTCACCGGCGCCGCGAGCGGGATCGGCGAGGCCGTGGCCGTGCTGCTCGCCGCGCAGGGGGCGAGGGTCGCGCTGCTCGCCCGGCGCGGGGAGCGGCTGGAGGCCGTCGCCGGGAAGATCCGGGCGAACGGCGGGCAGGCGCTGGCCGTGGTCGCGGACATCACCGACGCCGCGTCCGTCGACGCGGCCGTCACACGGGTTCACGGCGCCTTCGGGGCGGTCGACCTGGTCGTCAACAACGCCGGTGTCATGCTGCCCAACCCCGTCGACGACGGTCGTATCGACGAGTGGCAGCGGATGATCGACACCAATCTCACCGGGGCGCTGCGGGTGATCCGCGCCTTCGGCGCGGACCTGGTGGGCGCCGCTCGGGACGGGCGGACCGCGGACCTGGTGAACATCTCGTCCGTCGGCGCGCACATCCCGTTCCCCACCTACGCGGTGTACGGGGCGACCAAGGCCGCGCTCACCTATCTCTCCCAGTCCCTGCGCACCGAGTTCGGGCCGCGGGACGTCCGGGTCACCAACATCGAGCCGGGGCTGACGGAGACCGAGCTCGCCTCGCACATCGACAACGACGGTCTGCGGGACCAGGTCGGCGGGATGATCGAGTCGGTGGGCCTGCTGGCCGCGGAGGAGATCGCCGACGTGGTGGCGTACGTCGGCAGCCGGCCCCGGCACGTCAACCTGCGCCAGATCATGGTGCTGCCGACCCGGCAGGCGTGAGCCGCCCGGTCAGTCCTCCCAGGCGTCGTCGCCCTTGTGATGGCGGTGGCGCCTGCCCCGGAAGAGCTCCGGGTTGGTGCGCACCGCCTGGAAGGCGTTCACGCCCACGATGCCGGCCCAGGCGACCAGCAGGCCCGGCAGATGGGCGACGCCGCCGCCGATCGCGGACAGCGGGATCGCCAGGACCAGGGAGACGATGCCGAAGCCGAAGCGCTCCCCCCAGGAGTCCGTCGGCTTCGGCGACCGGGAGCCCCGGGCCACCACCATCTGCTGCTCGGCCATCTGCCGGCGCACCCGGCGCTCCACCGCGCCGTCGATGCGCTGGTCGACCTTCTCCAGGAAGGAGTCGACCAGCGCGGACTCGTACTCCTCGCCCAGTTCCCTGCGTGCCTGAAGGGTGGCGTCGAGTTCCTTCTTCAGTTCGGCGTCCCGCGCGTCCATTCCGCTCATGGAATCCAAGCTAGGCAGCGCCGACGCCTGCCGCACTGGGGATAGCCCCCCTGTTCGTGGTCGGGATCCCCGGGACCGGGTTCAGGGGAGGAGGGAGACGAGGCCGGTGCCGAGGTCGAGGCGGGCGGCCGCCACATGGGCTCCGTGGAACGCCGGGTCCGCGCGGATCGCGTCCCGTACCCAGGCCGTGTGGGCCGTCATCGTGTGCTCGGCCCAGTCGCCGGGCAGGGCGCGGGTGCGGCGGGCGGACGGGGTGATCTCGTCCACCAGCAGGCTCAGATGGCCGGGGACGGGCGCGCCGGTGCGCACGTGCTCCAGGGTCGCCGCGACGGCCCCGCAGCGCTCGTGGCCGAGCACCAGCACCAGCGGGATGCGCAGTTCCTCGACGCCGTACTGGACGGACGCGAGCACCGCCTCGTCGAGGACCTGGCCGGCCGTCCTTGTGCACAGCAGGTCGCCGAGGCCCTGGTCGAAGACCAGCTCGGGCGGGACCCGGGAGTCGACGCAGCCGACGATCACCGCGAAGGGGTGCCGCGCGGCCGCCGGGAGAGGGCGGTGGCCATGACGTGTCCTCAGGAGTCGTACGGGTAGCGCTCGATCACCTTGCGTACCCGTTTAACGACTCTTGGCGGATTCCTCGTCAGATCATCGACGGTTCACTCCGGTTCATTTCGCCAGCCCGTGCTGTGCCGCGTACGCGTTCGCCACGTCCTCCGGGTCCTTCTTGTCCTTGTCCACCTGGCGGTTGAGCTCGGTGAGCTGGGCGGTGGTGAGGACGTTGCCGAGGCGGGCGAGGGCCTTGCGGACCGTGGAGTCGGCCTTGCGGTCGGCGATGAGCGGGACGACGTGCTGTCCGGGGATGAGGTTCTTGGGGTCGGTCAGCACCACCCAGTCGTTGGCCTGGATGTCGGTGTCGGTGGTGAAGAGGTTCGCCACGTCCACGTCGCCCTTCTTCAGGGCGCCCTTGACCAGCGGCCCCGAGGAGTCCAGCGACTTGAACTCCTTGAACTCGACGCCGTACACGTCCTTGAGCCCCACGACACCCACCTGACGCTTCTTCACCTCCGGCGCCGCGCCGATGACCAGCTTGCCGTTCTGCTTGCGCAGGTCTGCGAGGGAGGTCAGGCCGTACTTCCGCGCCGTCTCCTGGGTGACGACGAAGGCGTCGGAGTCCTCGGCCATGCCGTACGGCAGCACCTGGAGCCCGGCGGGGAGCGCGACGGCGAGGGCGTTCTGCATCTCGCCCTCCTCGGTGGCCGTGGCCTTCGGGTCGAGGTAGTGCAGGAGGGCGCCCTGGTACTCGGGCAGCAGGTCGATGTCGCCGCCCTTGAGGGCGGGGATGAGGATCTCGCGGGTGCCGAGGTTGGGGCGGACCTTCACCTTCACGCCGGCCGCCTCCAGGACGGCCGCGTAGAGGTAGCCCAGCACCTGGTTCTCGGTGAAGTTGGCCGTGCCGATGGTGACTCCGTCCTTGCTGGAGCCGCCGCCACCGGTGCCGGAGCCGCCGCCGTCGAGCGAGGTGATGCCGCCCGAGCAGGCGGTCAGTACGGGGACGGAGGCCGCTGCGAAGAGGCCGCCGAGGAGAGTGCGTCGGTTCATCGAGGGGTCCCTAGGCAGTGCGGTGGCGGAAGAGGAAGCGCTGGAGGCCGGACAGGGCCAGGTCCAGGACCACGGCGATCACGGCGACCAGCACCGCGCCGCCGAGCACCTGCACGAGGTCGCGCTGGGCCAGACCGTCGAAGACGTAGCGGCCGAGGCCGCCGAAGGAGACGTACGCGGCGATGGTCGCCGTGGCGACGACCTGGATCAGCGCCAGGCGCAGGCCCGTCATGATCAGGGGGAGCGCGAGCGGGAACTCCACCTGGAACAGCACCTGGTGGCCGCGCATGCCCTGCCCGCGGGCGGCGTCGCGGACGTCCGGGTCGACGGCGGTCATCCCGGCGTAGGTGTTGGTGACGATCGCCGGGACCGCGAGGGCGACCAGGGCGACGTACACCGGCAGCATCGACAGTCCGCCGGCCAGGAAGACCAGGACCACCAGGCCGACGGTGGGCAGTGCGCGGCCGAAGGACGCGAGGTTGATCGCGACGAACGCGCCCTTGCCGGTGTGGCCGATCAGCAGTCCGAGCGGGAGGCCGATCGCGGCCGCGATGAGGGTCGCGAGCAGCGAGTACTGGAGGTGCTCGGCGAGCCGGTGGGCGATGCCGTCCGAGCCGGACCAGCTCGCGCCGCTGGTCAGCCAGGTGCCGAGGTTCTTGAAGAGTTCGTACATCAGGCTCGCCGCCTCTTCCACGGGGTGAGGACGTACTGGAGGGCGACCAGCAGGGCGTCCGCGACCACCGCGAGCAGGATCGTGAGGACCACGCCGACGATCACCGGGGTCGGGAAGTTGCGCTGGAAGCCGTCGGTGAAGAGCTGGCCGAGGCCGCCGTCGCCGATGTAGGTGGCGACGCTCACCAGCGAGATCGACATGACCGTCGCGATGCGGACGCCCGCCATGATCACGGGGAGCGCGAGCGGGAACTCGACGGTGAGGAGCGTGCGCAGCGGGCGGGTGCCCATCGCCTTCGCCGCCTCCTTGGTCTTCGCGGGGACCGAGTCGAGGCCCTCGACGGTGTTCCGGAGCAGCACGACCAGCGTGTAGACGGTCAGGCCGATCACGGTCGTGGTGCGGGTCAGGCCGCTGACCGGCAGCAGGAGCACGAAGATCGCGATCGACGGGATCGTGAACAGGACGTTCGAGAGGCCCAGCAGGAAGCCGCGCAGGGGCCGGACCCGGTGGGCGATCACCGCGAGCGGGAGCGAGATCAGGACGCCGAGGAAGACGGCGCTGAGGGCTGCCTGGAGGTGGGAGACCGTGAGGGTGGTGAGGTCGTCGGTGTGGTCGCCGATCCACGACCAGTCGATGGTCATGCGGTCACCACCCTGGCCTCGCTGTGCGCCTGTCCGGCGTGCCGGTGGATGTCGTCACGGGACGAGACACCGGTGAGGACGCCGTCGGCGTCGACACGGGCGATCAGGCCGGTGGGGGAGGCGATGGACTCGTTGAGCGCCGCCAGCAGGGAGTCGCCGTCGGCCAGCGGCCGTACGGGGACTTCGGCGGCCTCCGACTTCCAGTGCAGCGGCTTGCGGGCCTCGTCGAGTACGAGGGTCCAGGCGCCCCCTTCCGGGGCCGGACCCTGCGGAACCTCCGCCAGGCTCTTCAGCGAGAGCAGCTTGAGACCGCGCTCGGCGCCGAGGAAGTCGGCCACGAAGTCGTCGGCGGGGCGGGCGAGGAGTTCGGTGGGGCCGGCGCACTGGACGAGGTGGCCGCCGGTGCGGAAGACGGCGATGCGGTCGCCGAGCCGGACCGCTTCGTCGATGTCGTGCGTGACGAAGACGATGGTCTTGCCCAACTCCTTCTGGAGCCGCAGGAGTTCGTCCTGGAGCTGGGTGCGCACGACAGGGTCGACCGCGCCGAACGGTTCGTCCATGAGCAGCACCGGCGGGTCGGCGGCCAGCGCGCGGGCCACACCGACGCGCTGCTGCTGGCCGCCGGAGAGCTGGTGCGGGTAGCGCTTGCCGGCGTCCGGTGCCAGGCCCACGGTCTCCAGGAGCTCGGCGGCGCGGGCGCGGGCCTTCTTGCGGCCGTGGCCGAGGAGGAGCGGCACGGTGGCGATGTTGTCGAGCACCGTGCGGTGCGGGAAGAGGCCGGCCTGCTGGATGACGTAGCCGATGGAGCGGCGCAGTTCGGCCGCGTCCTGGTGGGTGATGTCCTTGCCGGCCACCTTGATGGTGCCGGAGGTCGGTTCGACCATCCGGTTGATCATTCTGAGGGTGGTCGTCTTGCCGCAGCCGGAGGATCCGACGAGGACGGTCACGCCGCCTTCCGGCATGTCGAGGGTCAGGTCGTGGACTGCTGTCGTGCCGTTGGGGAAGCGCTTGTGCACCGCGTCGAACTGGATCATGAGATGTCCCTTGCCCGGCTGTATAACGTCATGCAGAGTTCTCTGTAGCTGAATAACTTGTCAACGGGTTGGTGTAAATCCGAAGTAACGGATGACCGGCAGGCAAGATCGTGTGTCCGGGTTGAGGGGAGTTTGGGCTTTATGTCGTCTCGAATCGTGGACACACCTTTTCCGGTGCACACCGGCCTCGTCGTCCTCGACGGGATCGGACTCGGGATCGCGGACGTCGTGCGGCTCGCCGACGGGGTCGCGCGGCCGGTGCCCGGCACCGATGCGATGAAGCGGGTGAACGAGTCCTGGGACGCCGCCCGGCAGATCGCCGCGACCGGACGCGTCTACGGCCGCTCCACCGGGGTCGGCGCCAACCGGAACGAGTCCGTGCCCACCGAGGCGGCCGCGGAACACGGCTTGCGGCTGCTGCGCAGCCACGCCGGGGCGATCGGGGAGGAGCTCCCGGCGAGACAGGTCCGCGCGATGCTCGCGGTGCGGGCGAACCAGCTGCTGGCCGGCGGCGCGGGGCTGCGGCCGACCGTGGTCACCGCACTGTGCGAGGCGCTGGAGAACGGGGCCTACCCGGTCGTCAACGAGTTCGGCTCGGTCGGGACCGGGGACATCGCCGCGTTGGCCCAGGTGGGGCTGGCGTTGGCGGGGGAACACCCGTGGCGGGACGCGGCGGACGCGGGCGGGGGTGTTTCCGGCAGCTTCGGCGGGCCCGGTGCGGGCGGCACCTCCGGCGGGCTCGGCGTGGGTGGCGCTGTCGGGGGCTCGGGCGCGGGGCCTTCCGGTGCCGCGGGCGCGCGACTTGCCGGTGCCTTCGGTGGGGTCGGTGCGGTTGCCTCCGGTGGGTTCCGAGGTGTGGGCGGTGCTCCCGCGCCGCAGCTCCTCGACAACAACGACGCGCTCGCCTTCATCAGCAGCAACGCCCTCACGCTCGGGCAGGCCGCCCTCGCCCTGCACGAGCTGCGTGGGCTGTTGGAGGCCACGCAGGTCGTCGGGGCGCTGTCGCTGCTCGCCGTGGACGGGTCGCACGAGGCGTACGCGGCGCCCGTGCACGCCGCCCGGCCGCACCGGGGGTCCGCCGAAGTGGCGCGGCGGATGCGGGAGTTGATCGGCGCCGACGAGCGGCCCACCCCGCCGCTCGGACGGATCCAGGACCCGTACGGCTTCCGGTGTCTGCCCCAGATCCACGGTCCCGCCCATGACGCCGCAGACGCCCTGGAGGCGGTCGTCGCGATCGAGATCAACGCGGCCGCGGAGAACCCGCTGATCATCCCCGAGGACATGGCCGCCTACCATCACGGCGGCTTCTACCAGGCCCAACTCGTCCTCGCCCTGGACCACTTCAGGCTGGCGCTGACGCAGGTCGCCCGGCTGTCGACGTCACGGCTCTCCACCCTCAACGAACCCGCCTACACCCGTCTGCGCCCCTTCCTCGCCGACCACGAACCCGCCTCCTCCGGCGTGATGATCCTGGAGTACGCCGCCGGCGCCGCCCTCGGCGATCTGCGGGCCTTCTCGGCCCCCGCGTCGCTCGGTCACGCTGTACTCTCCCGAGGCGTCGAGGAACAGGCCAGCTTCGCCTCGCTCGCCGCACGTCAGACACTGCGGGCGTGCGGTGCGTACCGTCTGGTGGTGGGCTGCGAACTCGTCGCCGCCGTACGGGCGCTGCGCCAGCGCGACCTCGGCCCCGACCCGGACCTCCCGGTGGGCCGCGCGCTGGAGCTCGCCAAGTCGGTGCTCGACGAGGACCAGGCCGACCGGCCGCTCACGGACGACGTGACGGCGGCGACCGCACTGCTCGACCGGTTCACGGACATCTGGAGGGGGAGCGAGTCATGAGCGCGGAGGAGACGGCGGAGGAAACGGCGGAAGAGCCGGCGCAGGAGTCGGCCGAG
This sequence comes from Streptomyces sp. S3(2020), assembly GCF_013044505.1. Lineage (GTDB taxonomy): Bacteria > Actinomycetota > Actinomycetes > Streptomycetales > Streptomycetaceae > Streptomyces. The sequence continues at coordinate 30,891 of NZ_JABERD010000016.1, forward strand.
CGGACCACGGCCCCGGCCGCGGCCGACAGCCCGGCCGCACGGCTCCAGGCGCTCTTCGAGGGGCACCGGCTCACACCGACCCAGCGGCGCATCGCGCACAGCATGGTGCGGCGCGCCGCCGACGTGCCGTTCCTGTCCAGCGTCGAGCTGGCCGAGCTCGCCGGGGTCAGCCAGCCGTCCGTGACCCGCTTCGCGGTCGCCCTCGGCTTCGACGGCTACCCGGCCCTGCGCAAGCACCTGCGCGAGGTCGCGCCCGCCGAGCAGAGCGCGGCCTCGGCGTCGTACAACGAGTACCAGCAGGCCGTCGAGGCCGAGATCGAGAACCTCAGGCACCTGGCGGAGCTGCTCGCCGACCCGCGGCCCGTGCAGAAGGCCGGACGGCTCCTGGCGGCCTCGCGTCCGCTGCCGGTGCTGGGCCTTCGGGCCGCGGCCTCCCAGGCGTACGGCTTCGCGTACTTCGCCGCCAAGGTCCATCCGGACGTACGGCTGCTCCACGAGGGCGGCACGATGATCCACGACCGGATCGACGCCGCCGTCCGCGCGGGCGCCTCGACGCTGCTGTGCTTCGCGCTGCCCCGGCATCCACGGGAGGTCGTGGACACCCTCGCGTACGCGAAGGAGGCCGGGCTGACCGTCGTCACCGTCGCCGACTCCGCGTTCGCGCCGGTCGCCAAGGTGTCCGATCTGCTGCTCCCGGCCGCCGTCGGCACCGGGCTCGCCTTCGACACCGCGTGCGCGCCGATGCTGCTCGGGCGGGTGCTGCTGGAGGCCATGTGCGACGACCTGCCGGACGCGCAGGCCCGCCTGGAGGAGTTCGACGCGCGGGCGGCGGCGCGGGGTCTTTTCGTGGAGTGACGTGGCTTCGAGAGCGGCTTCAAGTGCGGCTTCAAGAGCGGCTTAAGACGCTTTAAGACTCGTCTCACGTTCGCTTACTAGCCTGCGCCGCCGAAGGACTGTGCCGGTACGGCGAGGAGGCGGAACGTGGCACGCGGAGATCGCAGAGCTCAAGGTCTGGCCCGGGTGGCCGTCGTCGTACGCGCCGGGGCCGCGCCGCTGTGGTGGGCCGGGGTGTTCGCCGCCGGTGTGGGTGTCCTGGTGCCGGGGCTGACCGGGCGCCGGATCGGCGTCCTGGCCGGGGCGGCGCTGTTCATCGTCGCGGCGGCCGTCGTGTCGTACCGCCGGCGCAAGCGCTACACCGCCCTGACCCGCGGTGCCGCCCGCGCCGGCAAGCACGATGTGCTCCAGGACCGCGCGGTGACCGTGCGGAACTGGCGCCACGGTCACCGCTGGTGGCTGCTGCTCGCCTTCGCGGCCGCGCTCGCCAGCTCCCTCGTCCTGCCCGCGGCGGGCGGCATGCTGCTCGCCGGGACCGGCGTGGGACTGCGGCTGAAGGCCGCGTGGCTCGGGCGGCGCGAGCGGGCCGAGGACGCCCTGCTGTGGGTGCGGGTCGACTGGCTCGACGCACGCGGCGGACGCCCGGCCGGCAAGGCGGTCAAGGCGTACCGCGGCACCGGCATCGCGGCGGGCGACGCGGCCCCGGGCGGGGCGCGCCGCCGTGCCGCGGCACTGGTCTGAGCGGTTCGCTCGTCAGACCTCCAGGTCCTCCTCGATCTTCCGCAGCTGGTGACGGGCCATCGCCAGGTTCGAGCGCTTGGCGTCCAGGACCAGGTAGATGAACAGGCCGTTGCCGCCGCGACCGCTGATCAGACGGATCAGGTGGTACTGGTCGGACAGCGAGATGAGGATGTCCTCGATCTGGCCCTTGAGCCCCAGATGCTCCATGGTGCGCATCTTGGCGCGCACGACGTCGGTGTTCCCGGCGGCCGCGACGTTCAGGTCGAAGCCCTTGCTGCCGCCCATCGTGCCGAGCGCCATACCGCTGGTGTAGTCCACGAGGGCGACTCCGGTCGCGCCTTCGATGGAGGCGAGAGCTTCCTTGAGACAGGTTTCGGTGTTGGCCATGGCTGTGTGTGCCCCTCTACTCGGGTTCAACTTTCGGTGGATGTGCGCGCGTTGGTGGTACGTGGCGCGCGCGCCGTTCTCGTTCGTGGGGTGCCGGTCCGGGCGGGCGCCCTGGCCGGTTTCGCGGGCGTCTCGGCGGGGGCCCGGGAGTCGACGAGGTCCCCGATGCGGGCACTGGCGCGACGGCCCTCCAGATGCAGGCGCCCGATGCTCACCCCGTCCTGGGCGAGCAGGGTGAGGACGGCCGTGCGGCCCGCCGAGTACGTCGACACATAGCCGTACGCCCCGCGCACCAGCAGTTCGCGGAAGTCGCCCTGCCCGGTCGCGTCGGCCAGCCGTACGGCGACGCCGAGCGCGGCGGCCGTCAGCGCCGCCATGCCCTCGGGCTCGACGCCGGGTGTGTCCTGGGCGATGACGAGTCCGTCGACGCTCGCCGCCAGGGCACCGGTGAGGTGCGGCACCCGGCTTCTCAACCGGCGCAGCTCGTCCAGGATCTCGGGTTCGGCCGCCATCAGGTCTCTCCTCTCGGCGCGTGCCCGCTGTCGCTCAAAGGGACTCCAGCGCATCCCTGAGCCTCTTCAGCAGCGTGATGTCGGGATCGGCGACCCTCAACGGGTCGGTCATGGCCGCATCGGAGGGGCGTGCGGGACCGCGGACTTCCAGGGGAGTGGGCGTGCCGCGGGTCGTGGGGCCGGGTGTGGCCGCAGGGTCGCGGGTCACGACCCCGGCCGCCGCCAGCCGCCGTACGTCCACCAGGGTGTGGAACGCCGGGCGGCCCAGCCGGCGGGCGATGTCCGGCGCCGCGCGGACGCCGTCGACCAGGTGCAGCACCGCCCGCTGGCGGGCCGTGAGGCCGGGGGCGGCGAGGGTGTCGCAGTGCAGCAGTGGTGCCTCGTCGGTCGCGGGGTCGGGCCAGATGCGGTGCAGCAGGTCGCGGCGGCGCAGCGTCTCGTGCTCCAGGGCGGCCACGGTGACCGGGTGCACGGCACCGAGGCGCCCCGCGCCCGTGTACCGGAAGCGGCCCGGGCTGCTGCTGGGCGCGAGCGCGAAGTAGGCGGCGTCGTACAGCGCCTCCAGGTGGCACAGCTCCAGCGCGCCCCGGGTGAGCCGGCCGCGCCCGGCCAGCAGGAGCCCGGCGCCGGGAGCGCCGTCGGCCTCGGCGGCCGCCTGGTTCCAGGTGTCGGCGTCGAGTGTGCCGTGGGCGGTGAGGAGCACGTCGAGGCCCGGCGCCAGGGGGCTCTCGGCGTGCACCACCCGGCCCTCGGCGAGATGCAGGGTGCCGCGCTCGCGGACGAGGACGCCGGTGGCCCGTTCGGCGGCGAGCCGGGTCAGCATCGGTGAGACGCCGCCCCACGCCCGGTCGCGGGCCTCCGCCTTGTCCCGCACCGGCAGCCGGGGCGGCGGTGGGGTCCTTACCGTGGTCATCCGAGCACCAGCCGTCCGGTCATCTCACCGAGGCGGATACGGGCCAGCGCGAGGTTGCCCTCCACGCGGGCCAGCCACAGATGCAGGAAGACGCTGCTGTCGAAGGACGTCCGGACGAAGCACAGGACGTGGTAGCTGTCCCGGTTGCTGATGATCACGTCCTCGACCGGTGGGTCGGCGGCTCCGTCCGCCGGGTCCTTGGGGTCGTCCGGGGCGAACGCCCGGTGTTCGGCGGCCAGTCGGGCCAGCTCGGCCGCCTCCGCCGCGGCCGCCTCGTGGTCGCCGCCCGGTGACTCCCCGGCGGTGCCCAGAGCCAGCCCGCTCGTCCAGTCGACCAGGGCGACGCCCCGGGCACCTGGTAGTTGCATGGCTTCGAGCAGACACTCGTCGATTCCGGGCACCGCGGTTCCCCTCCCGCATGGGGTTCGGCTGAGTGACGCCGAAACTACGCAGGGTGTGCGTGAGGGGTGAGGAATCTGGCATTTTCCGGTGGAACATTCGCCGGGTGACTAAGGTGGGTCAACTGAGCTCGTTTTCCGAACAGTTGACCCACATGTCCACCGGCGTGCGTCAATGGCGCGCGGTTGCTCAGAGGGTGGTGAGCCCGTCCGCGTGCGCCCCTCCCGATTCGGCCACGATCTCGGCGGTCGTCTGCGGCGTGCGGACGGTCGCGAAGGCGACCCCGCCGCCCCCGTCCGGGGCGAAACCGTGGATCCCCGGCCGCGCCAGGGAGTTGTACGCGTAGTGATGCGCGAAGTAGTACGCCCCCGTGTCCAGCGCCGCCGCGTAGTCCCCCTGCTCCAGCAGCGGCAGCGCCCGCCCCTCGGCGAGCAGATCCCCCGAGAAACAGGCCGGACCGGCGATGTCCTGCACCACCTCCGGCCCCTCCTTGGGCCGCCCCTTCGCGTCGTACGCCGCGATCCTGAGCGGCCACGACCCCGGCACGTACACCGTCCGCGTCGCCACCTGCACCCCCGCGTGCGTCACCGCGACCGACCGCCCGCCCGCGCTCTTGGCGTACTCGACCCGCGCCACGACCGTCCCGTGCTTGGCCAGCAGCGACCGCCCGAACTCGGTGACCAGCCCGTACCGCCCGTCGAACAGCCCCGGCACCGCCTCGCTCAGCAGCCGCGCGTACTGCGCGTACGTCGGCGCCGTCGCGTCCGAGCCGAAGTTCACCGGCAGCCCGCCGCCGATGTCGACGGTGTCGATCTGCCGCCGCCCGATGCTCCGGTTGATCTCCTCGGCGAGCGCGTACGTCTCGGCGGCCCCCTGCGCCATCAGCGACAGCGGGATGCCCTGGGAGCCGGTGTGCGCGTGCAGCCGGGTGAGCCAGGGGCGGTCGGCGTAGGCGCGCACGATCCACTCCCGCGCGCCCTCGTCCCGCAGCGCCACCCCGAACTTCGAGGTCGCCGTGGCCGTCGACGTCGCCCCGATCGAACCCCCGCCGACCTGCGGATTGACCCGGATCCCGAGGGGGGAGCGGCTTGTGGCGGACCTCATCAGCGCGTCGATACGGTCCAGCTCCTGCGGATTGTCCGCGTTGACGGCGATCCCCAGCGCCAGCGCCTCCCGCAGCTCGGCCGGAGTCTTCGCGGGCGAGTCCAGCACGGTCATCTCCGGACGCACCCCCGCCGCCCGCGCCAGCGCCAGCTCGCCCGGACTGGCCACCTCCGCCCCGATGCCCGCCTCCCGCAGCAGCCGCACCACCGGCACCAGCGGGGTCGCCTTCACCGCGAAGGCGTGCAGCACCGGGGTGCCGGGCGCGGTGACCGCGTCGAACGCCGCCCGCAGCTCGGCCGCCGACTCCCGGATGCCGGTCACGTCCAGAAGGCCGACGATGGGGCGGTCGGGCCCCAGCAGCCCCTGCTCCACCGCGGCCCGCACCGCCTCGTCCCGCCGCGCCGCACGCGCCATGTGTTCCCCGCTGCCGTTGTCCACGCCGTCCCCCGTCAGGTCGTTGTCCGTGCCTACATGTCCAGCCAAACACCGCTTCCCGCCCCACGCCGGGGGACCGCGCTATTGACTAGGTCTATTCAGAAAGTCAGGATGTGAATAACGACAGCAACAGTCCGCTAGGAGGCAGACCATGTCAGGACCCCGCCCCGTCCGAGCGTCGCGCGGTACGGAACTGAGTGCCCTGGGATGGCAGCAGGAAGCCGCCCTGCGGATGCTGCAGAACAACCTCGACCCCGAGGTCGCCGAACACCCCGACAAGCTCGTCGTCTACGGCGGCACGGGCAAGGCGGCGCGTGACTGGCGCTCCTACGACGCGATGGTCCGCACCCTGCGCACGCTCAAGCAGGACGAGACGATGCTGGTCCAGTCCGGCCGGCCCGTCGGGGTCATGCAGACCCACGAGTGGGCGCCGCGCGTGCTGATCGCCAACTCCAACCTCGTCGGCGACTGGGCGAACTGGGAGGAGTTCCGCCGCCTGGAGGCCCTCGGCCTGACCATGTACGGCCAGATGACCGCCGGCTCCTGGATCTACATCGGCACCCAGGGCATCCTCCAGGGTACCTACGAGACCTTCTCCGCCGTCGCCGCGAAGAAGTTCAACGGCACCCTCGCCGGCACGATCACCCTCACCGCCGGCCTCGGCGGCATGGGCGGCGCCCAGCCGCTCGCGGTCACCATGAACGACGGTGTCGCGATCTGTATCGACGTCGACCCGCGCGCCATCGAGCGCCGCATCGAGCACCGCTATCTGGACGTGAAGGCCGACAACCTGCGGCACGCGCTGCAACTGGCGGTCGAGGCCCGGGACGCCCGCAGGCCGCTCTCCATCGGCCTGCTCGGCAACGCCGCCGAACTCTTCCCGCAGATGCTGGCCGAGGGCGCCCCCATCGACATCGTGACCGACCAGACCTCGGCCCACGACCCGCTCTCCTACCTGCCCGTCGGCGTCGACTTCGACGACATGGCCTCCTACGCGGCCAAGGACCCGGCCGGCTTCACCACCCGCGCCCGCGAGTCGATGGCGCGGCACGTCGAGGCCATGGTCGGCTTCATGGACGCCGGCGCCGAGGTCTTCGACTACGGCAACTCGATCCGCGGCGAGGCCCAACTCGCTGGATACGAGCGGGCGTTCGCCTTCCCCGGCTTCGTCCCCGCCTACATCCGACCGCTCTTCTCCGAGGGCAAGGGCCCCTTCCGCTGGGCCGCCCTGTCCGGCGAGGCCTCGGACATCCACAAGACCGACAAGGCGATCCTCGACCTCTTCCCCGAGAACGAATCCCTGCACCGCTGGATCAAGATGGCCGGCGAGCGGGTCCACTTCCAGGGCCTGCCCGCCCGTATCTGCTGGCTCGGCTACGGCGAGCGCGACAAGGCCGGCGAGCGGTTCAACGACATGGTGGCGAGCGGCGAGCTGGCGGCTCCGCTGGCCATCGGCCGCGACCACCTCGACTCCGGATCGGTGGCGTCGCCGTACCGCGAGACGGAGGCGATGCTCGACGGCTCGGACGCCATCGCCGACTGGCCGCTGCTGAACGCCATGGTCAATGTGGCCTCGGGCGCCAGCTGGGTCTCCATCCACCACGGTGGCGGCGTCGGCATGGGCCGCTCCATCCACGCGGGCCAGGTGTCCGTGGCCGACGGCACGAAGCTCGCCGGCGAGAAGATCCGGCGCGTACTGACCAACGACCCCGGCATGGGCGTCATCCGGCACGTGGACGCGGGCTACGACATCGCGGTGTCCGTCGCCGACGAGCGGGGCGTGCGGGTGCCGATGCGTGAAGGTGACGACGCGTGACGCAGCAAGAGGGCCGCCCGCACAGCGGCGGCCCGACCGGCGGTTCCTTCCACACCATGTGGAAGGAGCTCCGCCCCATCGGCCGGCACCCCGACTCCCACGGCTACCGCCGCTACGCCTGGACCGGCGCCGACGCCGAGTGCCGGACCTGGTTCGAGGAGCAGGCGCGGGCCCGCGGGCTGACCTACGAGCTGGACCGCAACGGCAACCAGTGGGCCTGGCTCGGCGACCCCCTGGCCGGGGACGCCGTCGTCACCGGATCGCATCTGGACTCCGTACCGGACGGCGGTGCCTTCGACGGGCCCCTCGGTGTCGTGTCCTCCTTCGCCGCGCTCGATGAACTCCGCGCCCGCCGGGCGACGTTCACCAAGCCCCTCGCCATCGTCAACTTCGGTGACGAGGAGGGTGCCCGGTTCGGGCTGGCCTGCGTCGGCTCGCGGCTCACCTCGGGGCAGCTCACCGTGGAGCAGGCGCACCGGCTGACCGACGGGGACGGGGTCACGCTGCCCAAGGCCATGGCGGCCGCCGGGTACGACCCCGACGCCATCGGCGCGGACCCGGAGCGGCTCTCCCGCATCGGCGCCTTCGTCGAACTCCATGTCGAGCAGGGCCGCGCGCTGGACCTGTCCGGCGACCGCGTCGGGCTCGCCAGCGCCATCTGGCCGCACGGGCGGTGGCGGTTCGACTTCCGGGGCGAGGCCAACCACGCCGGCACCACCCGGCTCGTCGACCGGCGCGACCCCATGCTGTCGTACGCCGAGACCGTGCTCGCGGCCCGCCGCGAGGCCGAACTCGCCGGTGCCGTCGCCACCTTCGGCAAGATCTCCGTCGAACCCAACGGCGTCAACGCCATCCCGTCCCTCGTGCGCGGCTGGCTCGACTCCCGCGCCGCCGACCAGGAGAGCCTGGACGCCGTCGTCGGCGGCGTCGAGAAGGCCGCCCGGGAGTACGCGGCGGCCCACGGCATCGACCTCGACGTGGTCCGCGAGTCCTTCACCCCCGTCGTCGAGTTCGACCACGCCCTGCGCGACGAACTCGCCCGCATCCTCGGCACCGGCACCGACCTCAAGGTCCCCGTCCTGGGAACCGGCGCCGGACACGACGCCGGAATCCTCTCCGGGGACATCCCGACCGCCATGCTGTTCGTACGCAACCCCACGGGTGTCTCGCACTCCCCGGCCGAGTTCGCGGCCGAGGACGACTGCGTGGCCGGGGTACTCGCACTCGCCGACGTACTGGAAGGGCTGGCCTGCAGGTGACCCCGAAGACCTACTGGCTCGAACACGCCTGGCTCGACACCCACGTCGAGCCGGGCGTGGCCGTGACGACGGCGGACGGCCGCATCACCACCGTCCGCACCGACACGCCCACCCCGCCCCCCGGCGCCGAGATCCTGCGCGGCCTCACCCTCCCCGGCCTCGCCAACGCCCACTCGCACGCCTTCCACCGCGCCCTGCGTGGCACCGTCCAGGTCGGCTCGGGCACCTTCTGGACCTGGCGCGAGGTCATGTACGCCACGGCCGACCGGCTGACCCCGGAGACCTACCACGCCCTCGCCCGGGCCGCCTATGCCGAGATGGCCCTGGCCGGCATCACCGCGGTCGGCGAGTTCCACTACGTCCACCACGCCCCCGGCGGCACCCCCTACGCCGACCCCAACGCCATGGGCGAGGCCCTCATCGCGGCCGCCGCCGACGCCGGCATCCGCATCACCCTCCTCGACACCGCCTACCTCTCCTCCGCCCTCCTCAACCAGCACGTCGGAGAGCCGCCCAACACCCACCAGCTCCGCTTCTCCGACGGCAGCGCGGACGCCTGGGCCGAACGCTGTTCAGTTCTCAAGGAACGGGATCACGCGCGGATCGGGGCGGCCATCCACTCCGTACGGGCCGTGCCCGCGGGCCAGCTGGCGACCGTGGCGCGGTGGGCCGAGGAGCGGCGCGCCCCGCTCCATGTGCACCTGTCCGAGCAGACCGCCGAGAACGACGCCTGCCAGGCCGCCCACGGCTGCACCCCCACCCAGCTGCTCGCCGAGCACGGCGTCCTCGGCCGGCGCACCACCGGCGTCCACAACACGCACCTCACGGACCAGGACATCGCGCTGATCGGCGGCTCCGGCACCGGCACCTGCATGTGCCCCACGACGGAACGCGACCTGGCGGACGGCATCGGACCGGCGGTGGCCCTCCAGCGAGCGGGCTCCCCGCTCTCCCTCGGCTCCGACAGCCACGCCGTCATCGACCTGCTCGAAGAGGCACGGGCGATGGAGCTCAACGAGCGCCTGCGCACCCGCACCCGGGGCCACTGGACGGCCGCCGCGCTGCTGCGGGCCGCCTCCGCCGACGGTCACGCGGCCCTCGGCTGGGACGAGGCGGGCACCCTGGAGCCCGGCGCGCTCGCCGACTTCACGACGATCGCGCTCGACTCGGTCAGGACGGCAGGGCCGCTTCCACGGCTCGGGGCCGAGACAGCCGTATTCGCCGCGTCGGCAGCAGACGTGTCGCACACGGTCGTGGGCGGTCGGCATGTCGTACGGGACGGGGTCCACTCCCTCGTACCGGATGTACCGAAAGCCCTCGCGGACGCCGTCGACGCCCTGCGCGGATGACTCCGGGCCGCCCGCCCGCGCGGCCCGCCTCCGTCCCCGAACCCGCCCCCACCGCAGACCAGGCCACCAAGGACGCCATGAGCAACGCGACGACCGTCAGCCCCGCACACTCCGCGAGCACCGCAAGCACGCTCATCACCAACATCGCCGCTCTGGTCACCAACGACCCCTCCCTCGGTGACAGCTCTCCCCTCGGACTGATCCAGGACGCGGCGCTCGTCATCGAAGGCGACCGCGTCGTGTGGACCGGTGATCAAAGCAAAGCACCCGCCACTGACAACCGGGTCGACGCGGGCGGCCGGGCGGTCGTCCCCGGCTTCGTGGACTCCCACTCCCACCTCGTCTTCGCGGGCGACCGGACACAGGAGTTCAACGCCCGGATGTCGGGGCGGGCGTACAGCGCGGGCGGTATCCGTACGACGGTCGCGGCGACCCGGGCGGCGAGCGACGCCGACCTGGAGGCCAACCTCACCCGCTACCTCGCCGAGGCCCTGCGGCAGGGCACCACGACCTTCGAGACGAAGTCCGGCTACGGCCTGACCGTCGAGGACGAGGCCCGCGCCCTGCGCATCGCCGCCGCGCACACCGAGGAGGTCACCTACCTGGGCGCGCACATCGTCTCGCCCGACTACGCCGAGGATCCGGCCGCCTACGTGGACCTCGTCACCGGCGAGATGCTCGACGCCTGTGCCCCGTACGCCCGCTGGATCGACGTCTTCTGCGAGAAGGGCGCCTTCGACGGCGACCAGGCCCGCGCGATCCTCACGGCCGGCAAGGCGAAGGGCCTGCACCCGCGCGTCCACGCCAACCAGCTCTCCTACGGCCCGGGCGTCCAGCTCGCCGTCGAACTCGACGCGGCCAGCGCCGACCACTGCACCCACCTCACGGACGCGGACGTGGACGCGCTGGCGAGCGGCAGCACCGTGGCGACGCTCCTGCCCGGCGCCGAGTTCTCCACGCGCGCGCAGTGGCCGAACGCCCGCCGCCTCCTGGACGCCGGCGTGACCGTGGCCCTGTCGACCGACTGCAACCCGGGCTCGTCGTTCACGTCCTCGGTGCCGTTCTGTATCGCCCTCGCGGTACGGGACATGGGCATGACCCCCGACGAGGCGGTCTGGTCGGCCACGGCGGGCGGTGCGGCGGCCCTGCGCCGCGACGACATCGGCCGCCTCACCCCGGGCGCCCGGGCCGACCTCACGGTCCTCGACGCCCCGAGCCATGTCCACCTGGCCTACCGGCCGGGCGTACCGCTGGTCGCCGAGGTATGGCGACGGGGCGTGCGCGAGATCTGACGCGAACGCCGGATCCGACTCGCACGCCCCGTACGCACACCGCCGTACTCAGAGGGACAGGGTCACTCCTCGACCGTGAGCCCCTTCCGCAGCCGTACCAGCGTCCGGGACAGCAGCCGCGACACATGCATCTGCGAGATGCCCAGCTCGTCGCCGATCTCGGACTGCGTCAGCCCCGCCACGAACCGCAGGGAGAGGATCTTCCGGTCCCGTGCCGGGAGTTCGGCGATCAGGGGCTTCAGGGACTCGACGTACTCGATGCCCTCGATGCCGTGGTCCTCGTAGCCGATCCGGTCGGCGAGGGCGCCCTCGGCGTCGTCCTCCTCCGGCTGGGCGTCCAGGGAGGAGGCCGTGTACGCGTTCGACGCGGCCATGCCCTCGACGACCTCGTCCTTGGTCAGGTCGAGGCGCTCGGCCAGTTCGGCCACCGTCGGCGCGCGGTCCAGCTGCTGGGCCAGCTCGTCGCCCGCCTTGGCGAGGTCGAGCCGGAGCTCCTGGAGCCGGCGGGGCACCCGCACCGACCACGACGTGTCGCGGAAGAAGCGCTTGATCTCGCCGACGATGGTCGGCATCGCGAAGGTGGGGAACTCCACGCCGCGGGCGAGCTCGAAGCGGTCGATCGCCTTGATCAGGCCGATCGTGCCGACCTGGATGATGTCCTCCATCGGCTCGCTGCGGGAGCGGAAGCGGGAGGCGGCGAACTTGACCAGGGCGAGGTTGAGCTCGACGAGCGTGTTGCGGACGTACGAGTATTCGTGAGTGCCCTCCTCCAGCGACTCCAGCCGTGCGAAGAGGGTCTTGGACAGGGCCCGTGCGTCCACCGGCCCCACCTCGTCGAACGGGGGGATCTCCGGAAGCCCGGCGAGTGGGTCGTCCTGCTCGATGGGATCCAGCTGTTCCGGGGGGGATGTCGACGTCGCCGTCTGGGTATGCGAGGCGTCGAGCCGGGGTGACATGATGTCCTCCATCGTTCTCGGCATATGGGCTGCCGAAGCCATTGGTGTGCACTGCGGTGTGCGGCGCCTCCAAAGCCGGCCGTGTCGAGTACGTGTCCTTACTAGCCCTACCCGCTTTCGCGACCCCACCGCAAGTGCGTTCTGTTCGTATATGTCCGTTTCTGGGCAGATGTTCGGGTGTCAGGGCGTGGAGGTAAGGCGTAGTGTTCGTGGGCGTCATAGGCAGCCACGACGTCGGGAGAGAGAGGCGGCATGGACCGCGGGACGGTCGGCAGCGCACAGTCTGGCCGGCTTCTGGTCGAGGTGCGGAAACAAGGCGCCAGCGCCGTCGTGACCCCGGCGGGTGAGTTGGATCACCACACCGCCGATCTGTTGCGTGAGCCACTCGAGGCCTGCCTCGGCGAGGGCTTCCACCGGCTGGTCGTGGACTGCTCGCGCCTGGAGTTCTGTGACTCCACCGGGCTCAACGTACTGCTCGGCGCCCGGCTGAAGGCCGAGGCCGCCGGCGGCGGAGTGCATCTCGCCGGGATGCTGCCCGTGGTGGCGCGCGTCTTCGAGATCACCGGCGCCGACGCGGTCTTCACCGTCCATGACACGCTCGAAGCGGCCCTGGCCGACGAGACCGGCTGAGCCGGTCCGTCGGGCCTCGCGGTGCCCCGGGCGTCCCGGTGCGAAAGACGCGTGCCGAAACAGGGGGTGTTCTGTTCGCCCGGTCGGGCAGGAGACTTCCTGAAAAAGGCGTCAGGCGCGGCGACGGATCCATCGTCGATCTACGTACTGCACTCTGACTATTGAATCGTGAACTGGTGAATCGGTGAGGTGAAGCGCTGATGAGCAGCACCCGGCCTTTCTCGCCGGGCGACCGCGGCCCGGAGGCCGACGGCGCTTCCGGGGTGTCCGAAGGGGGTGCGGCCGTGCCGCCCGAGTCGTCGGCGGGCCGGCAGGTCCGCAGTCTGAGCTTCGACGGCGCGAGCGGCGTCGTCCCCCTGGCCCGTGACTTCGCCCGTCAGGCGTTGTACGCGTGGGGCTGGCTCCCCGCGGCCACCGCCGACCAGCGGGCCGCCGCCGAGGACGTCCTGCTCGTCGTCTCCGAGCTGGTCACCAACGCCTGTCTGCATGCCGAGGGCCCCGACGGGCTGTGGATCACCCTCGACAACAAGGTGATCCGCATCGAGGTCTCCGACAAGGGCACCGGCCAGCCGGCCCCCCGCACCCCGCACCGCGCGGGCCGCCCCGGCGGCCACGGCATGTTCATCGTGCAGCGCCTCTGCCTGGACTGGGGTGTGGTCCGCAGCCCCGGACTCGCGGGCAAGAAGGTGTGGGCGGAGCTCGGCGCACCGGCGTAATCCGGTTGGCGGGCCGGGCCCGGCCCCCTACCCTCGACCGCAACGCGCTGACGGAGACAAGTAGCCCCGGGCCACGCGAGTCGAGAGAGCCGCCGACAGCTGTGAAGGCGGCCTCGCGGTCCCGGTGCGAATCCACTCCCGAGTGCGGGGAGGAAATGCCCCGCCGGCCGGCCCCCGTCACCGGGCCCGAACGAGACCGTCGTACCGGCCGCGGAGACACGGCGCCACGACGGTGAAGGCGTGGTGGCACCGCGAGCACCCTCTCGCCCACGCCCCGAGGGGCCCTCCCCGGGGCGGCGCCCGCCGTTCCGGCAGAACCGGACGGAGCGCGCACCATGCTCGACGTCACCCTCATCCGACAGTACCCCGACCGAGTCCGCGACGCCCTGCGCAAGCGCGCCGTGGACGCCGACATCCCCGCCTTCCTCGTCCTGGACGCCGAGTTCCGCGAGGCCCGCGGTGCCGTGGAGCGGCTGCGCGGGGAGCGGCGGCGGATCTCGGCCGACATCGCCGTACGGCGCCGGGCGGGCGAAGCCGCCGGGGGGCTCCAGGCCGACGCCAAGGAGCTGACCGACCGGCTCGCGGACGCCGAGGCCGAGCTCGCCCGGCTGGCGCGGGAGCATCAGGCCTTCCTCGACGCTCTCCCCAACCTCCCGGACGACGACGTCGTGGCGGGCGGCAAGGAGAACAACCAGGTCGTACGGGTCACCGGAACCCCGCCCGCCTTCGACTTCGACGCCAAGGACCACGTCCGGCTCACCGAGGAACTCGGCCTCGTCGACCACCGGCGCGGCACCCGGCTCGCCGGCAGCGGCTACTGGGTCTACCGCGGCGAGGGCGCCGCCCTGGAGTGGGCGCTGCTCAGCCACTTCCTCGACACGCACCGCCGGGCGGGCTACGAGTTCGTGCTGCCGCCGCACTTGCTGACCCACGAAGCCGGCTATACGGCGGGACAGTTCCCGAAGTTCGCCGACGAGGTCTTCCGTACGGACGACGGCCACTTCCTGCTGCCGACCGCCGAGACCGCCCTGGTGAACCTGCACCGCGGCGAGACCCTCGACGAGGACGGGCTGCCCCTCAAGTACGTGGCCTACACGCCCTGTTACCGCAAGGAGAGCGGCAGCCACCGCACCGCCGACCGTGGCACCCTGCGCGGCCACCAGTTCAACAAGGTCGAGCTGTTCCAGTTCGCCCGCCCCGAGGACTCGGACGCGGCCCAGCACGAACTCCTCGCCCGCGCGGAGGAGTTGGTCGCCGGGCTCGGACTGCACCACCGGGTCACCCGGCTCGCCGCCGAGGACACCAGCCCCGCCCAGGCCAAGACCTACGACGTCGAGGTGTGGCTGCCGAGCCTCGGCGCGTACGCCGAGGTCAGCTCGGTGTCGAACGCCCGCGAGTACCAGGCCCGGCGCGGTGGCATCCGCTACCGGCCGCGGGGTGGCGGCAAGTCGGCGTACGTCCACACCCTCAACGCCTCGGGCCTCGCCACCAGCCGGCTGCTGCCCGCGATCCTGGAACAGCACCAGCGGGCCGACGGAACGGTCGAGGTGCCGAGCGTGCTGACGCGCTGGGGAGCCCCCGAGCTTCTGCGTCCTCGGGTTACCCGGGGTTAGCTCTCCACCCGAACCCCCTTGCGTGCGCGCCGGATCGTCACAACTCCGGCGCGCGCCTTGTCTTCCCTCCTCGCGAGCCCGGGCGTACCTTGACGGCCCATCTGATGTGCCGTCAGGTATTCGCGCAAGGCAGGAACCAGTCAGGGAAACGAGTAAGGGAGCGGAACCGTGTCGTACCGGAAACGAACCGCCGCGCTCGCGTCCGCCGCGGCCCTGGCCGGCTCGGTGGTGCTGATGGCCGCCCCCGCCGCCCGGGCCGAGGTCGTCGACGTCAAGTACCAGTGCAAGACGCCGATCGGCGACAAGAGCGCCCTCTCGCCCATCGACATCAAGGGCGTCAAGAGCGGCAGCGGCTACAAGATCACCATGTCCTGGCAGAAGGGCGTCTCCTCCAGCCCGGTCGATCTGGGCAAGGGGTCGATGGAGCCGAGTGCCGTCATCCAGCTCGGTGGCGCCGAGAAGGGCACGCTGAAGGTGACCGGCGCGGCCAACCAGGCGGTGGTGCCCGCCAACACCCCCATCAAGATCAATGACTTGAGCGGTACGTACACGCCGAAGGAGTCCGGGAAGGTCACCTTCACGGCGGGTGTGCTGACCATCATCGCGCTCGGTACGACGACGACGTGCACGCCGACGAACAGTCCCGGGCCGTCGCTGAGTCTCGATGTGACCGCGGCGGGTGGCTCCGCCGACGACACGCAGAACGAGTCCGGCTCCGGTGACTCGCTGCCGCAGACGGGGCCCGAGGATTCGGCGATCGCGCTCGGGACGCTGGGCGGCACGGTGTTGCTCGTGGGGGCGGCGGGGTCGTTGTGGGTTACGCGGAGGCGTCGGCGTTCTGCGGGATGAGTTGCGCCATCGGTTCTGCCGGGCCATGACTGTCGGCGGCTGCGGGCGGTTCGTGGTTGCTCGCGCAGTTCCCCGCGCCCCTTAAGGGGCGCGTTCCCGCAACGCACGATCCTACGGAGCCGCTGATGTCGTTCGCCCTTCGTGTTCTGGGGCTGACCCTGCTCACCCTGCTTCCCGCCGTTCCGGCGGCGACTGCCGCCGGCGGGTGGTCCGTCGCGCCCTCGGGGGAGGGGCGGTCCGCGTTCTACGGTGAGGGCGAGCCCGGCGTCGTGCTTCAGGACACGGTGGCGCTGACCAACCGCTCCGAAGGCCCGGTCGACGTCTCTCTGCGGAGCGAGGGCGTCGACGTCACCTTCGCCGACGACCGGCTCCGGCTGGCCCCCGGCACCCGCACCGAGGTGCCGTTCACCGTGACCGTTCCCGATGAGGACGGCATCGCCGAGATCGTGGCCCGGGACTCCGACGGGCGGACCCGGCGGGTGGCCCTGCACCTCCGTGCGGCTGTGCCCAACGTGTCCGCGCTGACCGTCGAGCACCTTGCCGTGCGCGGTGACCGTATCACGTACGAGCTGGTCAACCGGGGTACGACCGCGCTCGCGCCCCGGGTCGCCGTCAGCGCCGACGGTGTCTTCGGCCGGGTCCTTGACCGGGCTCCGCGCACCCTCGCGGCCGAACTGGCGCCGGGGGAGCGGCGGAAGCTCAGTGAGTCGTGGGACCGGCCCGCGCTGGACTTCGTCGAGGTGCGGCTGACGGTGACGGCGGGTGGGGTGCGGGACGTGGCGAGCGTGTCGACGGGAGGCGGGCCGTGGGAGATGGGGGCCGCCGGGGCGGTGGCGGCCGGGGGCGCGCTGTTCGTCGTACGACGTCGAAGGCGCCGTAAGGGCGACGCGATTGAACCCTCTTGTGCCGAAGTCGAGTTGACGGGAGCGGTGTCGTGAAGGTGCGGATCCTGGTGCTGGCGGCGCTCCTGGCGCTGGTGTCGGTCGTGTCGTTGCCCGTCCAGGCCGCCGAGCGGCCCACGGTGAAGCTCTCCAAGTCCCAGGCGGGGACCGGCGGTTCGATCACCGTCAGCGGCGGCGGCTGGCGGGCGAAGACGCTGCTGATGATCCTGGTCTGCGGGCAGGCCGTGCCGTCGCGGGGGGTGCCCGGTGGCACCAACTCCTGTGCCAACGCGGACGGTCGGGCCGTCACCACGGACGCCGACGGCCGTTTCAGCAAGAAACTGCCGGTCGCCGAGCCGCCCGTGCCCTGCCCCTGCGTGGTCCATGTGGCGACGGTGACCGGGGCGAAGGCCGAGGCCGACGTCGTCTTCCAGGTCGCCGGGCACGCCGTGGAGCCCCTCCCGGCCGAGGCCTCCGGCGGGCGGCTGTCCGTGCTCACCGACACCCGGCTCGACGGCTCCGGCGGACTGCTGACCTGGTTCGGGGCACCACCCGCCCGCACCCTCGTCTTCACCGTCGGCAACGTCGGCACCTCGGACATCAAGAACCCCCTCTTCCAGGTCGGCACCTCCCACGGTGTGTTCGCCCCGCAGTGGGAGGAACAGCAGTGGCGCGGCACGATCGAGCCGGGCAAGAAGGCGCGCATCGAACTGCCCGTCGAACTCGCGGGCGGCGCGCACGGCGACTACACCGTGTCCCTCAAGTACGGCGGCAAGGTCCTCGCCGAGCAGCCCTGGGGTGTGGACCGGCCCTGGGGCGTGACCCTCTTCTGGATCCTGGTCTGCCTGGTCGTGCCCGCCGCGCTGTTCCGTATCGGGATGGCCGTGATCGACCGGGTACGGCCGCACCGGTCCGGCCGCGCCAGGACCCCGGTCCGGCTGCGGCTGCCCGAACTCACCCTGCGGCTCCCGGGGTCGCACACCCCGCACCGGCAGCCGCCGCCCTCTTCGACCCTGCCGTGGTTCACCCCGGACTCCGATCCGGGCGCGGCCGGCCGGCTCTCCGCACCGCACGACGACAACTCGACGACTTCCACCAGAAAGGGATCCACGTGAGACAGCGAAGGAGAGTCCTGCCGGGCCGCGCGAGAGTCGCGCTCGCGCTCGGCTGCGCGGGCGCGCTGACAGGTGTGGCCGTCGTGCCCGCCCAGGCGGCGGAGGTGTCGTTCGCGACACACTGCATACCGCCCGTGGGTGATCCGGTGGACGGCACCACCAAGGTCGAGGTCACCGCCCCGGAGACCGCGAAGGTCGGCGACGAGGTCACGGTGGTGTGGAAGTTCGTCCAGGCCGCCTCGAAGAACCCCGGTCCCATCGTCATCGAGAAGGACAAGGTCAAGCCGACCGGCACCCTCAAGGCGGCCGGTGCGCAGACCGCCGACATCGCGATGGAGGGCCCGCAGGAGAACCCGGAGATCCCCATCGGCAGCGACATGGTGCTCTCCGACATGACGGGCACGCTGAAGCTGACGACGGCCGGCGAGGTGACGCTGACGCCGGACGCGTTCGTCGTCAACGCCTACGGCACGAAGACCAACTGCGCGCCGACGGAGGCCGTACCGACAGCCGCGACCATCAAGGTCGAGGAGGGCGACGGGAGTTCACCGAGTACCACCCCGAGTCCGACCGACAGCGAGAGCACGTCCCCGACACCGACGGAGAGCACCACGGAGAGCCCCTCCGGGACCCCCTCCGCGAGCGCGTCCGAGACCGACGGCGGCCAGACCGACTTCACCGGCGAGGTCGTCGACATCCCCTACACCTGCCAGTCGCCCATCGGGGAGCAGAAGGCGACCTCCTCGATCCAGATCAACGCCAAGAAGAACGGCGGGGACTTCGACATCACCGTGCAGTACAAGAAGGCGCCGATGAACAGTCCGGCGCCCATTCCCGCGGGCAAGCTCCAGCCGTTCATGAAGGTCGTCCTGGGCGGCGCCGACGAGGGTTCGGTGGCCGTGGAGGGGCCGGTCAACGCCGAGGAGATCAAGACGGGGGACCCGATCGAGATCCCGGACATGACCGGCACGTACAAGCCGGGGGCCACCGGTGAGTCGACGCTGTCGCCGGGGGTGCTGACGATCGAGGCGCTCGGTACGACGACGACGTGCACACCGGACAAGACGGAGGTCTCGCTGACCCTGGACACGACCGAGCAGGAGGGCGGGGCGTCGGGCGGTTCGTCGTCGACGGGTGGTGACTCGACCTCCGGTGGTCTCGCGGACACCGGTTCCGGGGATCACGACGCGTTGAAGGCGCTCGGGCTGGTGGCCGGTACGACCGTGTTGCTGGGTGCCGCTGTGTTCACGTTCCTTCCGGGGCGGCGGCGTCTGCGGTGATGGTGCCGACGGCCGGTGGGTGCTGGTCGCGCGGTTCCCGGCGCCCCTAGGCGGGTCGGTGCTCACGCGTGTTTCGACAGCCAGCTCAGGATCTGTTCCCTTGCCTGGCTCATGAGGGCGCCTCCATGTGAGGCGCCCTCCAGCGTGCGTACGGTGATGTCCCTGTGCCCCGACCGCCGTTCCGCCGCCGCCAGTTCCGTCGAATGGGCCGGCGGTACGAAGTCGCCCTCCGAGTGGATCAGTAGCATCGGGGCGTCGTCCGCGCCGGAGGCGTGGGTGCGGGCCGCGAGGTCGGCCCAGCGGGCCCAGCAGCGCGGGCCCGTGCGGTCCGGGTCGCAGCCGACCAGACGGCGTGCCTCCTGGCGCAGGCGGCGCTGCCGGTCCGTGGCTCCGGGGCGGCCGCCGTCCACCCAGGCCCGGTAGGGGGAGGCGACCGGGGACAGGGCAACCACGCCCCGGACCAGCGATCCGCCCGCGCCGTACGTCGCCGCGTCCAGGGCGAGCTGGCCGCCCGCGGAGGAGCCGAGCAGCAGGGGCCGGCCGGGGGAGTCGGCGGCGATCCAGCGCAGAGCCGCCCGGACGTCCTCGCGCTGTGCCGGCCAGCGGGCGTCGGTGTTCAGGCGGTAGTCGGTCTCGTAGACGCGGAAGCCCTGTCCCGCCAGCCACCGTGCCGTGCGGCTCCAGTCGGCGTCCTCGGCCCAGTAGCCGCCGTGCAGGATCACCACGGGCGGGGCGCCCCGGTCGCCGTACACCGTGACGGTCTGCCGTTCGTGGCCGCCGTACGGGGTCGCTTCCGGGACCGCCTCCACGACCGTGCCGGACGACGACATGAGGAAGCCGAGGGCCGCGGCCACCGACAGGAACGTACGACGCATACTCCCGATGGTGTGGTGCGGTCCTGGAGCGCGGCCGGAAAACCCCGAAGGGCCACCGCACCGGGTGGTGCGGCGGCCCTTCGTTCGAAGAAACGTCAGTGGACGTCGCCCATGAGCTCCTTGACCCGGTTGCGGTACATCCAGATCGCGACACCGGCGACCACGGCGAGCGTGGCCTCCAGGGCGACGATGCCCGTCCTGTTCAGGTCGACGCCGGCGATGGAGAGCAGACCGGTCGTGGCGTCACCGGCGGTGACGGCCAGGAACCAGACGCCCATCATCTGGGAGGCGTACTTGGCCGGGGCCATCTTCGTCGTCACCGACAGGCCGACCGGGGAGAGCAGGAGCTCACCGACGGTCTGGACGAAGTAGATCGCCACCAGCCACGCCGCGGCCGCCTTGTGACCGCCCTCGGCGATCGACAGCGGGGCGAGGAACAGGAAGAAGGACGCGCCGACCAGCACCAGACCCGAGGAGAACTTCACGATCGTGCTCGGCTCCTTGCCGCGCCGGTTCAGCGCGAGCCAGAACCAGGCGAAGACCGGGGCCAGCGCCATGATCAGGACCGGGTTGACCGACTGGTACCAGGAGACCGGGAACTCCCAGCCGAAGATGGTGTTGTCGGCGGAGGAGTCGGCGAAGATCGACAGGGTCGAGCCGCCCTGGTCGTAGATCATCCAGAACACGGCGGCGGCGACGAAGAACCAGATGTACGCCGACATCGAGCGCTGCTCGGTGCGGTCCAGGTCCTTGTCGCGCTTGATGCGGGCCAGCACCATCACCGGGATGATCAGGCCGAGCAGGGTCAGCGGGACCAGGATCCAGTTCAGCGTGTAGTGGCCGGAGAAGCCGACGATCGCGTAGAAGACGACGGCGATGCCCGCCCAGATCGCGGCCTTGCGCAGCGTGGACTGCTTCTCCTCGGCCGACAGCGGCGTCGGGACCACGCTGGAGCGGTCCGCCAGGTGGCGGGAGCCGATCAGGAACTGGCCGAGGCCGAGCGCCATGCCGAGCGCGGCGAGCGCGAAGCCCAGGTGCCAGTTGACGTTCTCACCGATGGTGCCGATGACCAGCGGCGCGGCGAACGCGCCGAGGTTGATGCCCATGTAGAAGACGGTGAAGCCACCGTCGCGACGCGGGTCGTCCTTGCCCTCGTAGAGGTGGCCGACCATCGTCGAGATGTTGGCCTTCAGCAGACCCGAACCGAGCGCGACCAGGCCCAGACCGGCGTAGAAGGTGCCGGAGGACGGCAGCGCCAGGGTGAGGTGGCCGAGCATGATGACGCCACCGGCGACGGCGACGGTCTTGCGGGGGCCCCAGACGCGGTCGCCGAACCAGCCGCCGGGCAGCGCGAGCAGGTACACCAGCGACACGTACACGGAGTAGATCGCGGTCGCCGTCGCGGCGCTGAGGTGGAGGCCGCCCGGGGCGACGAGGTACAGCGGGAGGAGAGCCCTCATGCCGTAGTAGGAGAAACGCTCCCACATCTCGGTCATGAAGAGAGTGGCCAGTCCGCGGGGGTGGCCGAAGAAGGTCTGCTCGGTTCCGGGGGTGCCCGGGCGGGCCGAGTCCTTCGTCAGGCTGGACGCCATGGTCGTTCCTTGCTGGTGGGGACGCACATAAAAGAGACCTTCAGCGTGAAGTGATCGCCAAAGGTCCCCGTGCTGCAAAAGGCGTCTTTCACCATACGGCAGGACAGGGCCGGAAATGGAAGGACTTGAGATGTGGATCACAGGTAATCATGGAACCGTACACACGTTTTCTAAGGTTCTTACCGCGTCCTCACCGTGGAGACATAGGTTCGTACCAAATCGCCCCATGGTAAGAATCACGGGCTTGCGATCACACCCCAGCTTCTGTCATGGGCGGTCTACCATCAGGTCATGACCCGTGTACTGCTCGCCGAGGACGACGCGTCCATCTCGGAGCCGCTGGCCCGCGCACTGCGCCGGGAAGGGTACGAGGTCGAGGTGCGCGAGGACGGCCCCACCGCGCTCGACGCCGGCATCCAGGGCGGCATCGATCTGGTCGTGCTGGACCTCGGACTCCCCGGCATGGACGGCCTCGAAGTGGCCCGCCGACTGCGCGCCGAAGGCCTCACCGTGCCCATCCTCATCCTGACCGCGCGTGCGGACGAGGTGGACACCGTCGTCGGGCTCGACGCCGGCGCCGACGACTATGTGACCAAGCCGTTCCGGCTCGCCGAGCTGCTCGCCCGGGTCCGGGCCCTGCTGCGGCGCGGTGCCGCGGAGCCGGCGCAGCCGCCGGCCACCCACGGCGTGCGGATCGACGTCGAGTCGCACCGCGCGTGGATGGGTGACGAGGAGCTCCAGCTCACCGCCAAGGAGTTCGACCTGCTGCGGGTTCTCGTGCGGGACGCGGGGCGGGTCGTCACGCGTGACCAGCTCATGCGTGAGGTGTGGGACACGACGTGGTGGTCGTCGACCAAGACGCTGGACATGCACATCTCGTGGCTGCGGAAGAAGCTCGGTGACGATGCGGCCAATCCTCGGTACATCGCCACCGTGCGGGGTGTCGGGTTCCGTTTCGAGAAGAGCTAGCTTCCGCGTGTCGTGTTGTCCGTGCGGGTCGACTGTGGCTGGTCGCGCCCACGCGGCGGTAGCCGCAAAATGACACAGCCCCGCGCCCCCAGGCCGGTGCCCTGCACCGGCCTCCAGAAGTAACCCGCCCGGAGGGGCCCCGTGCGTCGCCGTCTCATCCAGTCCACCCTCGCCGTGGTGCTGGTCGTCATCGCCGTCTTCGGCGTGAGCCTTGTCATCGTCGAGACCCGCACCATCAGCAACAGCGCGCAGGAGCGGGTCGACTCCGAGGCGGTGCGGCTGGCCAGCATCGTGGACAGCCGGCTGCTCGGGCATCAGACGGTCGACGCCCAGGTGCTGAAGGAGCAGGTCACGGGGGAGCGGTACGCCGTCATCCGGATCCCCGGCGAGCCGGTCATCGAGGTCGGCACCAAGCTCACCGGCGACGTCATCAGCGCCACGGCGACCGGCGAGGAGGGCGAGAAGGTCACCGTCCAGGAGCCCCGCTCGTCCGTGACCCGCGAGGTCGGCCGGACCCTGCTGATCATCGGGGCGGTGGCACTGCTCGCGGTGATCGCGGCCGTGCTGCTCGCCGTACGGCAGGCCAACAAGCTGGCGTCACCGCTGACCGACCTCGCCGAGACCGCGGAACGCCTCGGTTCCGGCGACCCGCGCCCCCGGCACAAGCGGTACGGCGTCCATGAGCTCGACCGGGTCGCCGACGTCCTGGACTCCTCCGCCGAGCGCATCGCCCGCATGCTCACCGCGGAGCGGCGCCTCGCCGCCGACGCCTCCCACCAGCTGCGTACGCCGCTCACCGCCCTGTCCATGCGCCTTGAGGAGATCACCCTCACCGACGACCTGGACACGGTGAAGGAAGAGGCCACCATCGCGCTCACGCAGGTGGAACGGCTGACGGACGTGGTGGAGCGGCTGCTCACCAACTCCCGCGACCCCCGTACCGGCTCCGCCGTCTCCTTCGACCTCGACGAGGTCATCCAGCAGCAGCTCGCCGAGTGGCGCCCCGCCTACCGCAGCGCGGGCCGCGCCATCGTGAGCTCCGGCAAGCGGCATCTGCGGGCGGTCGGTACCCCGGGCGCGGTGGCGCAGGTGCTGGCGGCACTGATCGAGAACTCGCTCATGCACGGCGGCGGCACGGTGGCGCTGCGGACCCGGGTGACCGGCAACCAGGCGGTCATCGAGGTCACGGACGAGGGGCCGGGGGTGCCCGCCGATCTGGGCGCGCGGATCTTCGAGCGGGCCATCAGCGGGCGGAACTCCACGGGTATCGGCCTCGCCGTCGCCCGGGACCTCGCGGAGGCCGACGGAGGGCGCCTGGAGATGCTCCAGGCGCAGCCCGCGGTGTTCGGGCTGTTCCTGTCGCGTACGCCGGTACAGAAGCCGGCCACGGAGGCGGAACCGACCGTACGGTGACCGGGCGGCTCAGCCGACCCGCTGCCTGGCCCGCTGCCTCGGCCGCCGGGCCTGTGCCGCCTCCGCCTGTGCCTGTGCCGCCTCCGCCTCCGCCAGGAAGGATTCCGCGCTGGCGACCACCTCGGGCCCCGGCATGGTCTTGAACACCCACGACCGGTAGGACCAGAAACGGAACAGGGTGGCGATACCGATGCCGAGGAACTTGAAGACGTTGCTCT
Organism: Streptomyces sp. S3(2020); assembly: GCF_013044505.1. Classification (GTDB taxonomy): domain Bacteria; phylum Actinomycetota; class Actinomycetes; order Streptomycetales; family Streptomycetaceae; genus Streptomyces. The sequence goes on from NZ_JABERD010000016.1 coordinate 55,039, forward strand.
GGAGCGGGCTGTCCCAGCCGAAGCCGTACGTCGCCGCGTAGAGCACGCCGTTCTCGATCACCAGACCGACCGCGCTGAACAGCAGGAAGAGGATGAGCTCCCTGGTGCGGCCGCTCTTGTCGCGGTCCCGGTACGTGAAGTAGCGGAAGCCGATGTAGTTCGAGATGATCGCGACGACCGTGGCGATCACACTGGCGCGCACCACCTGGAGGTCGGTCGTGTGCCGCACCAGGTTGAAGACGAGAAGGTTGACGAGCAGACCCGCTCCGCCCACGGCGCCGAACTTGGCGGCCTCGCGCACGAGCCGGTCGACGCGCTGTCGTACCGCGCTCGGAGGCGCCGCATGAAGCGCCGAGGAACCACGTCCCATGGTCGTGCAAGCCCCCGTCCGTCCGGTTTCGTCAACCAAGCCATGCTAACCACCCCCCTGTGCAAACGCTTGTGGACGAGCTCACAGATTGGGAACAGGACGTGAAGACGGGTGCGGGTTTCGGGCCAGACCGGCGGAAAACGCGTGCATGAGGTACGGAATCCGGCCGCCTCGATGTGGCCGATACCCTAGGAGCGTGACGTTCCCGGTAGTCGGCATGGTCGGCGGGGGCCAGCTCGCTCGTATGACACACGAGGCGGGCATCCCGCTCGGCATCAGGTTCAAGCTCCTCAGTGACACCCCTCAGGATTCCGCGGCGCAGGTCGTAGGCGATGTCGTCATCGGCGACTATCGCGATCTCGACACGCTGCGTGACTTCGCGAGGGGCTGCGATGTGATCACCTTCGATCACGAACACGTACCCACCGAGCACCTCCGGGCGCTGGAGGCGGACGGCATCCCCGTGCGCCCCGGGCCCGACGCGCTGGTGCACGCCCAGGACAAGGGCGTGATGCGAGCGAGGCTCGACGCGATCGGGGTGCCGTGCCCACGGCACCGGATCGTCAGCGACCCGGCTGATGTGGTCGCCTTCGCGGAAGAAGAGGGGGACGGCTTCCCGGTCGTCCTCAAGACCGTCCGCGGCGGCTACGACGGCAAGGGCGTGTGGGTCGTCGACTCGCTGGAGGAGGCCGCCGACCCCTTCCGGGCCGGTGTCCCGGTCCTCGCGGAGGAGAAGGTCGACTTCGTCCGCGAGCTCGCCGCCAATGTCGTACGGTCGCCGCACGGCCAGGCCGTCGCCTACCCGGTGGTGGAGTCCCAGCAGGTCAACGGCGTCTGCGACACCGTGATCGCCCCGGCGCCCGACCTGGACCCGGCCCTCGCGCTCAAGGCCGAGGAGATGGCGCTCAGCATCGCCAAGGAACTGGACGTGGTCGGCCACCTCGCCGTCGAACTGTTCCAGACCCGCGACGGGCGCATCCTCGTCAACGAGCTCGCGATGCGCCCGCACAACTCCGGCCACTGGTCGATGGACGGCGCGATCACCTCCCAGTTCGCCAACCACGTCCGGGCCGTCCTGGACCTGCCCCTCGGCGACCCGCGCCCCCGCGCGAAGTGGACGGTCATGGCGAACGTCCTCGGCGGCGACTACCCGGACATGTACTCCGCGTACCTGCACTGCATGGCCCGCGACCCCCAGCTCAAGATCCACATGTACGGCAAGGACGTGAAGCCCGGCCGCAAGGTCGGCCACGTCAACACCTACGGCGACGACCTCGACGACGTGCTGGAGCGCGCCCGTCACGCAGCCGGCTACCTGAGAGGCACGATCACCGAATGAGCCCCGTTGTTGGCATCGTCATGGGGTCGGACTCCGACTGGCCCGTCATGGAGGCCGCCGCCCAGGCACTCGACGAGTTCGAGATCGAGTACGAGGTCGACGTCGTCTCCGCCCACCGGATGCCGCGCGAGATGATCGCGTACGGCGAGGAGGCGGCCGGGCGGGGCATCAAGGTGATCATCGCGGGCGCCGGGGGAGCGGCCCATCTCCCCGGCATGCTCGCCTCCGTCACCCCGCTGCCCGTCATCGGCGTCCCGGTGCCGCTGAAATACCTCGACGGTATGGACTCGCTGCTCTCCATCGTGCAGATGCCGGCCGGCGTCCCGGTCGCCACCGTCTCCGTCGCCGGCGCCCGCAACGCGGGTCTGCTCGCCGCCCGGATCCTCGCCGCCCACGACGAGGAACTCCTCGGCCGGATGAAGGAGTTCCAGCAGGAGCTCAACGACCAGGCCACCGACAAGGGCAAGCGGCTGCGCGCCAAGGTCGAGGCGCCGGGCAACGGCTTCGGCTTCGGTTCGGCGAAGTGACCGCCCTGTCCTCGGCGGCGACGGCCCGCGAACTCCTCGCCGAGTTCCCGGTCGTCGACGGCCACAACGACCTGCCCTGGGCGCTGCGCGAACAGGTCCGCTACGACCTCGACGCCCGCGACATCGCCACCGACCAGAGTGCCCACCTCCACACCGACCTCGCACGACTGCGGGCCGGTGGCGTGGGCGCGCAGTACTGGTCGGTGTACGTCCGCTCCGATCTGCCCGGCGCGGTGCCGGCGACGCTGGAACAGATCGACTGCGTACGGCAGTTGATCGACCGGCACCCGGACGCGCTGCGGGCCGCGCTGACGGCGGCGGACATGGAGGCGGCGCGTGCGGAGGGCCGTATCGCCTCCCTGATGGGGGCCGAGGGCGGGCACTCCATCGCCAACTCCCTCGCCACGCTACGCGCGTTGTACGCGCTCGGCGTGCGCTACATGACCCTCACCCACAACGACAACAACGACTGGGCGGACTCCGCGACCGACGCGCCGCGCGTCGGCGGCCTGTCGGCCTTCGGCCGTACCGTGGTGCGGGAGATGAACCGCGAGGGCATGCTCGTCGACCTCTCGCACGTGGCGGCGACGACGATGCGGGACGCGCTGGACACCTCCGAGGCTCCGGTGATCTTCTCCCACTCCTCGTCCAGGTCGGTCTGCGACCATCCGCGCAACATCCCCGACGACATCCTGGAACGGCTGCCCGGCAACGGCGGCATGGCGATGGTGACGTTCGTGCCGAAGTTCGTGCTCCAGGCCGCGGTCGACTGGACCGCCGCCGCGGACCAGAACATGAGCGCCCACGGCTTCCACCACCTCGCGACCACCGCCGCCGCCATGGAGGTGCACCGCGCCTTCGAGGAACGGCACCCACGCCCGATCGCCACGGTGTCCACCGTCGCCGACCACCTGGACCACATGCGCGAGGTGGCGGGCATCGACCACCTGGGCATCGGCGGCGACTACGACGGCACCGCCTTCACCCCCGACGGCCTCGGCGACGTCTCCGGCTACCCGAACCTGATCGCGGAGCTCCTCGACCGCGGCTGGTCCAGGTCCGACCTCGCCAAGCTCACATGGCAGAACGCGGTACGGGTCCTGGGCGCGGCGGAGGACGTGGCACGGGAGCTCCGGGTGACGCGCGCACCGTCCAACGCGACCATCGAGTCGCTCGACGCCTGACGGACACATGCAGGGGACCCTGCGCGAAGAGGCCGGTGACGGGGCGTACCCCCGAACGCCCCGCTCACCAGGAAGCCCTCCGTCCGCCGTGCGACGGTGACCGTACTGCTGATCTCGCCGCCGATCACGACGTACGGAGCCCGCCATGGCAGACCTCCAGGACGAACTGCACACCACCAGCGAGGTCGGCCGGCTCGACGACCTGCCCGACCCGTTCGTCGAGCCGGAGCCCTACACGCCGGTCTCCGACCCGGACACCGAGCCCCTGGAGCGGGCGCACGCCATCCTCGCCGCGCATCCCGTCGCCGACGGGTACAGCGGGCTGCCGTGGGCGCTGAGGCATCTGCCGTGGTTCGACCTGGAACTCGGCGAGAGCTCCGTCGACACGGACGTGCCACGGCTGCGGGAGGGGCATGTCGGCGCGCTGTTCTGGTCGCTGCATCTGCCCGAGAGCCTCGGCGGCGACCGGGCCGTCGGCGCCACGCTGGAGCAACTGGACCTGGTGAAGACCGTCGTGCGGAGCCATCCGGAGGGGCTACGGCTCGCCCGTACCGCCGGGGAGACCGCCGACGTGCGGCACTGCGGCCGGGTCGCCGTGCTGCTCGGGCCCGCCGGCGCGGCCGCGCTCGGTGACTCGCTCGGCATCCTGCGCTCGCTGCACGCCCTCGGCCTGCGCGTGCTCACCCTGTCCGGCGCGACCTGGGCGAGCGAGGCGGGGCTGACCCGGTTCGGGGAGGAGGTGCTGCGCGAGATGAACCGGCTCGGTGTGCTCGCCGACGTCTCCGGCGCCTCCGCCGACACCGTCCGCCGCGCCCTGGCCGTCTCCAAGGCGCCGGTCGTGTGCACCCGCTCCGCCGCCCGCGCGCTGCGCCCCCACCCGGCCAATCTCCCCGACGAGCTGCTCACCGAGCTGGGTGCCGCCAAGGGGCTGTGCATGGTGCCGCTCACCGCCGAGCAGACCGGCCCGTCCGTCCGGGACGTCGCCGACCATCTCGACCACGTCCGCACCCTCGCGGGCGCCGGGTGCGTGGGCCTGTCCGGTACCTATGACGCCGGGACCGCCCACCCGCAGGACCTCGCCGACGCCTCCTGCTATCCGCACCTCATCGCCGAACTGCTGCGCCGCGGCTGGTCCGAGTCCGACATCGCCCTGCTGGCCTGGGGCAACGTCCAGCGTGTGCTGCGCGGCGCCGACTTCGCGGCCCGCGCGGCCCGGGAGCGCCGCGAGCCGTCGACGGCGAAGATCTCCGACCTCGACGGCTGAGCGCTCCGCTGGACGTACGGCCAGGGGCCGTTGTCCGTCCGCGGCGCCGTGGTGGCCGACGTCGCGGACCCGCTTGGCCGACGGCCGTCGCCGACGGCCGTCGCCACGGCTCCTACCCGTGCTCGATCCGGCAGAGGCAGAACGGGTGCCCTGCCGGATCGGCATACACCCGGAAGTCGTCCGCGTCCGCCACGAGCAGAGGCCGCGCCCCGAGCCCGAGCACCGCCTTCTCCGCCGCGTCGACCTCCTCCCAGGTGGACCCGGCGTCGAGGTCCAGGTGGAACTGCTGGGCGTTGCCGCCCTCGCGCGGCCAGGCGGGCGGCTGGAAGTCCGGCTCCCGGTTGAAGGCCAGCCGTGGCACGCCGGGTGCCTCCAGGACCACCCAGTCCGCGTCCTCCGCGCGGGGCGTGCCGCCCACGATCGCCGCGTAGAACCCGGCGAGGGCGAGCGGGTCGGGGCAGTCGATCACGACGGAACGGAAACGAGCCACGGTCACGGCGGACCCTCCAGATGTCAGCAGGCGCACAGACAGAACGGGTGCCCCGCCGGGTCCGCGTACACACGCCAGGCGCGGGAGCGGTCGGCGGTGTCCAGCGGCCGGGCGCCGAGCGCCAGCACCCCCTTCTCGGCCGCGTCCAGGTCGTCGACGGTCAGGTCCAGGTGGAACTGCTGAGAGTTGTGGTCCGCGCGCGGCCACTCGGGCGGTACGAACCCGGAGGCTGCCTGGAAGGACAGCGACTGTCCGCCGGGCACCTTCAGGTCCACCCACTCGCCGTCGCCCTCGACGGTGCCGCCCAGTACCTCGGCGTAGAAACCGGCCAGCGCACGGGGGTCCGGACAGTCCAGGACGACGACGCCCAGTGTGGCGAGAGCCATGACTTCCTCCTCGAAGCGGGGGTTACCGCCAGAAGCGGGTAACCGGTAACGGTTACTGCATGCTGCCCCATTGGAGGTAACGTCGCAAGCATGAGTGAACGATCGGCCGCGCCGGGGGGCCTGGCTCTGCTGGAGTCCCTGGTCAACACCCTCGACATCGAGTCGGGCGCCGACGTGCTCGACACGGCGGACGGCCGGGCGCGCTTCGGACTCCCGGAGGAACAGGTCGGACACGCTCGTGAGCTGCGCGAATCACTGCGCGCGACCCTCCTCGCGCACGCCGGCCACCCGCCGCACCGCGCGGTGACCCCCCTGGGCGAGCTGCTGGCGGCGGCGCCGCTGGTCGTGACGGTCGACGCGGGCGACGGCTCGGCCGCGCTCGCGCCCGCCGACGGGGCGCCGCTGCTCTCCCGGGTCGCGGCGGCCGTCGCCGAGGCCCTGGTCGCGGGGACCTGGCCGCGGCTGAAGGCCTGCCAGGCAGCCGACTGCCACTGGGCCTACTACGACCGCAGCCCCGCGGGCCGGGGCCGCTGGTGCTCGATGCAGGTGTGCGGGGCACGCGCGAAGATGCGGCGCTACCGGGCGAGGTAGCACCGCACGGTCAGTCCTGTCCGACGGACGACCGGTCCGGCGCGATCGCGCACCGCCCGGCCCGCAGGAGATGCCGCTGCTCGGCGGGCGGCGTGACGGTTGTCATCCGGGGGCTCCCCGAAAGCGGTTCCCGTGGCGATGCCGGGGCGTGGAGAATGGGGCGCGGCGCCGGTCCGGCCGACTGAGCCTCGGCCGGACCGGCGTTCGCCTGCCGCCGTGCGACCCGTGGTGGGGATGAACCCCGCGCGAAGGCCCCCGCCCGGCTGTCGCTCAGGCCGTCGGCCGGCCCATCGCCCGGAACGACCACCCGGCCTTGCGCCACACCTCCGGGTCGAGCGCGTTGCGCCCGTCGAGGATCAGCCGGGTCGCGGCGACCTCGCCCAGCGCCGCCGGGTCCAGCTCGCGGAACTCCCGCCACTCCGTCAGATGCAGCACGACGTCGGCACCCCGGACCGCCTCGACGGCGGAGTCGGCGTACCCGAGCGTCGGGAAGACCTGACGGGCGTTCCCCATGCCCTTCGGGTCGTACACCGTCACCTGGCCGCCCTGGAGGTGGATCTGCCCTGCGACGTTCAGCGCGGGCGAGTCCCGGACGTCGTCCGAGTCGGGCTTGAAGGTGGCACCGAGCACCGCGACCCGCTTGCCGAGGAACGACCCGCCCCCGAGCGCCTCCCGGGCCAGCTCCACCATCTGCCCGCGCTGGCGCATGTTGATCGAGTCGATCTCGCGCAGGAAGGACAGTGCCTGGTCCGCGCCGAGCTCACCGGCGCGCGCCAGGAAGGCCCGGATGTCCTTGGGCAGACAGCCGCCGCCGAAGCCGATGCCGGCCCGCAGGTACTTCCGGCCGATCCGGTCGTCGTACCCGATGGCCTCGGCCAGCTTGGCGACATCGCCGCCCGCGGCCTCGCACACCTCGGCCATCGCGTTGATGAAGGAGATCTTCGTGGCGAGGAAGGAGTTCGCCGAGGTCTTCACCAGCTCGGCGGTCGGGAAGTCGGTCACGACGAACGGCGTTCCCTCGCCGACGGGCGTCGCGTACACCTCGCGCAGCAGCTTCTCGGCCCGCTCACTGCGCACGCCGACCACGATCCGGTCGGGGTGCAGGGTGTCGCCGACGGCGAAGCCCTCGCGCAGGAACTCCGGGTTCCAGGCCAGCTCGGCGTCCGCGCCGGCGGGCGCGTTCTCGGCCAGGTAGGCGGCGAGGCGGTCGGCGGAACCGACGGGGACGGTGGACTTGCCGACGACGAGGGCGGGGCCCGTGAGGTGCGGTGCGAGGGAGGCGATGGCGGATTCGACGTAGGACATGTCCGCGGCGTACTCGCCGTGCCGCTGCGGAGTGTTCACGCAGACGAAGTGGACGTCACCGAACGCGCCGAGCTCGGCGAAGTCCATGGTGAAGCGGAGCCGCCCGGTGGAGCCCTCGATACCGGCGACGTGCTTGCGCAGCAGGTCCTCCAGGCCGGGCTCGTACATGGGGACCTCGCCGCGCTGGAGCATGGCGATCTTCTCCGGTACGACATCGAGCCCCAGCACCTCGAAACCGAGCTCGGCCATGGCCGCGGCGTGGGTGGCGCCGAGATAGCCGGTGCCGATCACGGTGATCTTGAGGCTCATGGATGCTCCAGAGAGGGACGTCGTCGGTTGCGCTGCCCGATCCTAGTAGGGGCGTGGCGGGGCCCCTCGGCGGGCAGCTTTCCCTCTGTCGCCAAGCTCACGTATCACTCCCGTGGGCGGGCCCCTAAAATTTGAGTTACTTAACGGTAATTAGCGTCGGCAACGCAGCGCATTTGGAGCGTGAGACACCTTGGCCGGATCGGCTGACTTCGACCTGTACCGCCCGTCCGAGGAGCACGACATGCTCCGCGACGCCATCCGCTCGCTGGCCGAGGCGAAGATCGCGCCGTACGCCGCCGCGGTGGACGAGGAGGCCCGCTTCCCGCGGGAGGCCCTCGACGCTCTGATCGCGAGCGACCTGCACGCCGTGCACGTACCCGAGGAGTACGGCGGCGCGGGCGCGGACGCGCTGGCCACGGTGATCGTGATCGAGGAGGTCGCGCGAGTCTGCGTCTCCTCTTCTCTCATCCCCGCGGTCAACAAGCTGGGCTCCCTGCCGGTGATCCTCTCCGGCTCCGAGGAGCTGAAGAAGAAGTACCTGGGCCCGCTCGCCAAGGGCGACGGCATGTTCTCGTACGCGCTCTCCGAGCCCGACGCGGGCTCCGACGCGGCCGGCATGAAGACCAAGGCGGTCCGCGACGGCGACCACTGGATCCTCAACGGCGTGAAGCGCTGGATCACCAACGCCGGCGAGTCCGAGTACTACACGGTGATGGCCGTCACCGACCCCACCAAGCGCTCCAAGGGCATCTCGGCCTTCGTCGTCGAGAAGTCCGACGAGGGCGTCTCCTTCGGCGCCCCCGAGAAGAAGCTCGGCATCAAGGGCTCCCCGACCCGCGAGGTCTACCTCGACAACGTCCGCATCCCCGCCGACCGCATGATCGGCGAGGAGGGCACCGGCTTCGCCACGGCGATGAAGACCCTGGACCACACGCGGATCACGATCGCGGCGCAGGCGCTGGGTGTGGCGCAGGGCGCCTTCGACTACGCGAAGAACTACGTCCAGGAGCGCAAGCAGTTCGGCAAGGCGATCGCGGAGTTCCAGGGCATCCAGTTCATGCTCGCGGACATGGCCATGAAGATCGAGGCCGCCCGCCAGCTGACGTATGCGGCGGCGGCCAAGTCCGAGCGCGGCGACAAGGACCTCACCTTCCAGGGTGCGGCGGCGAAGTGCTTCGCGTCGGACGTGGCGATGGCGGTGACGGTGGACGCGGTTCAGCTGCTCGGCGGCTACGGCTACACCCGTGACTACCCGGTGGAGCGCATGATGCGGGACGCCAAGATCACGCAGGTGTACGAGGGGACGAACCAGATCCAGCGGATCGTGATGGCCCGCAACCTGCCGTAACGGCTGGTCGGTTTGATCGCTGAGGGGCACCCGCGTTGTGGGTGCCCCTCACTCTTTCAGGTTAACGAGCATATGAAACATGGATGGTGGCAGGTTTCGTGTCGTAGATTCATGGTGTGGCCGGGGACTTCCCGGCACACGGCGGCCATCGTCTGCCGCGCTACTTTCGACCCGTGACCGAAGCATCAGCACGTGGAAATCTGCCCGAGGGATGGCGTGTGGACGGGGACCAGCTCGTCCACGAAGCCGAGTTGCGCGGCTGGAAGCTGACTGTCGTCAGCCTGCTCGACGCACCATGGGATGGCCCTGCGAGCCTTTGTATCGAGCCGCCCGACGACCCGGCGGTCGCGGTCGGGACGGACGGCATCACGGCGGAGCTCATGCGGTCGATCTCCCTGGCGGAGATTCGCAGGACGGCGAAGGAGCTGAGGGCTCGTCTGGGGAGGTCGGCCGACGAGGCCACCGCCGCGGCGGTGCTCCACCGGGTCGAGACGGAGCGGGAGTACGCGTTGATGGCCCGTGAGTACGTGCGTCTGGTGCGGCAGGGGTACCGGAGTCCCGTCACGCGGTTGGCGTCCGCGTGGGGGCTGAGTCGGAACACCATCAGCGGCCGCATCCGGCGAGCACGTGCCATGGGCTTCCTGGACGGGCCGCCGGGCAGACCCGCGGACCGCCTGACCGAGAAAGCCAGGCGTCACCTGGAGGGGGAAGCGCGTGACGCGGAACGGGGCCGGACCGACCGAAGGTGAGCAACTCGTGGCGGTCTTCGAGCGCTGGGCCACCACGAGAGGAGTGGAGAACAGCAGCGTCAAGCAGTACCGCACGTTGCTGAACCGGTCGGTGGAGCCGTACTTCGGGGCTGACGGCATCAGGTGTGTCACTCCCCAACGGGTCGAGACGTGGGTGGAGTGGATGACCCACACATGCGGCTACAAACCCTCCACGGTCCGATTCCGCTTCAACATCCTCATGTCGGTGTTCGGTTGGGCGATCGAGCAAGGACTGGTCGACGGCAACCCGTGCAGGCAGGTGGCTCTCCCCATGAGCGGTGCCCGGACGTACCGGGACCAGCGCGCGGAGGTCCACGTCCCCGATACGGAGACGGTGCTGGCTGTCATCGCGGCTGCCCCGGAGCGCTATTGCGGGATGCTGTGGCTGATGGCCGGATGCGGATTGCGTCTCGGCGAGGCCATGGGCCTTGGCCGCGACCGCATTTGCTTCAGCCAGAAGTCGATCACGGTCGATCGGCAGGTCGCCTGCGACCGGGACACTGGATCGGGTCGCTACGGCAGCATGAGGCTCCGCCACACCAAGTGGCGAGAGGACGGAGAGCAGGGACGTCGAGTTCCGCTCCCCGATGTGGTGGCGCTGGCCCTGCGTCGCCATCTCAGGGACCACCCCACGTGGGGCGAGGCGGACCTGCTGTTCAGCAACGCCACAGGCACTGGCTTGCTGTATCCGTACTACTGGTACGGCCGAATCTGGCGTCCCGCTCTCACTGCCGTCGGTGTCGACTACTTCAAGTCGCACAGCCTCCGGCACTTCTACGCGGCTTCGCTGTTGCGGCAGGGCGTCCCGGTCTCGGAGGTCTCTGCCTGGTTGGGACACACCTCGGTGAGCTTCACCGAGAGGTACTACTCGGACCTGATGCCCGACGCTCCCGACCGCGCACGACTCGCGATCGACGGAGCCCTGGGAGCCCATGGACCGAAGTCGGTCGCTACCGACTCGATCGGCTTGTTCGGAGTCGCGTAGAAGGCCGTTACCTCAATGGCCCTTCCTCAGGAAATAGCCCGGACCGCACTTTTCCATCGCTTACGTTCCGGATTGTTGCCGTCCGCCCGATGGCGTCCGGCGCCGTCCGGGCGTAGGACGGAAGGGCGACGGGGCCCGCCCCCGGGCTCCCGCACCCCCAGGAGGAGCCATGACCCAGCCCGGAATGACCGCGATGAGCAAGGCGATGCAGGACTGCGTCGAGGCGTGCATGTCCTGCCACAGCGTGTGCGAGGAGACCATGAGCTCCTGTATGCAGATGGGCGGCCAGGCCCAGATGCAGATCATGCGCGCGCTCATGGACTGCGCCGAGACGACCCGGATGTGCGCGGACATGATGATGCGCCGCTCGCCGATGTCGGCCGAGATGTGCGCGATGTGCGCCAAGGCCTGTGAGATGTGCGCCGAGGCGTGTATGGGCATGCCGGACGACGAACAGATGATGCGCTGCGCCGAGGCGTGTCGTCGCTGCGCGCAGACGTGTCGCTCGATGGCGGGCGCCACGATGTGAACGCGGGCCCGAGGCCGTTCCAGGGGCACCCTGCGGGGTGCCCCTGGTCCTTTGTGCGGCAGGCTGCTGTCATGACCACCCTGCCCGTGTTCCGGTACCACCCCGAGCCGCTCGCCACCGGCTCGGTGGTGCCGTCCGACGCGCCGTGCGACTGCTGCGGGCGGCGACGGGGGTTCGTGTACGACGGTCCGGTGTACGCCGTGGCGGACCCCTCCGTCCTGTGTCCGTGGTGCCTCGCGGACGGCCGCGCGGCCGAGCGGTACGAGGCGCAGTTCACGGAGACCGAGGGGCAGGTGCCGATGGAGATACGGCTCGAGGTCGACCGACGCACCCCCGGCTTCCACGGCTGGCAGCAGGAGCGGTGGCTGACGCACTGCGAGGACGCGGCGGCGTTCCTGGGGCGGGCGGGGGCGGCCGAGGTGCGGCGCCACCCGGACGCCCTGGCCGACCTCGTGGCGGAGTTCGGCGAGGAGTTCTGCGCCGCCCTGGACGCCGACGGCCAGCCCACGGCGTACCTCTTCGCCTGCCTCCACTGCGACCGGCACCTGGCCTACGCGGACTTCACCTGACTGTCGTACGGACCAGGCGGCGGCTCAGTTGCCCGAGACCGTGACCTTCTCGTCGTTCTTCAGTTCCTCCACCAGCGTCTTCACCTTCGCCTTGTCCCAGACGAGGTTGCCGTTGGAGGAGCCGGAGATCGGCATGTTCATGGACTTGCCGTCGCCGCTGTTGACGCTCTTCATGGCCCAGAACATGTCGGCCAGGTCGAACAGGCCCATGTCCTTGTCGACGACGAGCGAGTCGAGGCCGGCGCCCATGGTCGGGTAGAGCTTGAAGGGGTTCAGGACCGTGCCCGGGGTGGCGACCTGGTTGGCGAGGGCGGCGAGGAACTTCTGCTGGTTCTTCGTGCGGTCCAGGTCGGAGGCCTTGAGGGCATACCGGGTGCGGACGAAGGCCAGGGCCTCCTCGCCGTTCAGGGTCTGCTTGCCCGCCTCGAAGTCGGCACCGGACTTGGTGTCCTTCATACCGCCCTTGGGGATCGTGATCTCGACGCCGCCCACCGCGTCCACGATGTTCGCGAAGCCCGCGAAGCCGATCTCGACGTAGTGGTCGATGCGCAGACCGGTGTTGAACTCGACCGTGCGGACGAGGAGTTCGGGACCGTCCTCGGCGTAGGCCGCGTTGAGCTTGGTGTGCCGGCCGGTGCCCTTGTACGTCTTGCCGGACTCGGAGCCGACGAACGTCGGGATCTCCACGTCCGAGTCACGCGGCAGGGAGATCAGCGTGTCGCCGTTGCTGCCGGTGTGCAGGATCATCATCGAGTCCGTGCGCTTGCCCTCGGCGGACCCGGTGTGGAGCTTCTTCTTCTCCTCGGCGGACATGCCGGCGCGGCTGTCGGAACCGACGATCAGGTAGTTCGTGCCCTCGCCCGCGTCGGGCCGGTCGATGACCTTGGAGAGGTCGACCTCCCGGTTGAGCTTGGAGTCGGCCCAGAAGTACGTGCCGACCGTCGTCACGACCAGGACGGTCACGACGGTGATCGCCGTCCACTTGATACGGCGGCGCCAGTTCGGTGCCGGACGCGGCTCACTCACCCGGCCCGGGCCACCGGGGCCGCCCGTTCCGCCGCCGTAGACCTGGCCGGTGTTGTAGCCGCTGTCGTAGCCGTCGGCGGCGTTGGCGTCGCCGTAGCCGCCGTTCCCGTACGCGGGCTGCTGCGGCACCCCGCCTCCGTGCGGCGGCGCGGACTGGCCGGGGCCGCCCCCGTACCCGCCCGAGGCGGGCCGGCGGACCTGCCGCATGGCGCGCGCACCTTCGGGCTGTGCGCTCGCGCTGCCGCGTCCGTACCGGTTGCCGCGGTTCTCGTCGGACCATGCCTCGGGCCAATCGTTCATGGGGCCCAGTGTGCAGGGATCGACTGTGTCCTTTACAAGGGTCGTAGGAAAATCAGGGCACTGCTGTTGCGAACCCAACACAAAAGCCGCTGATGTGACCTCGGCATAAGGTGGAGGGCATGACAGACCAGGCCCCCTCAGCGGAGTCCGATATTCCGGGCAAGCCCACATCCGCGTCCCGCACCACGCTCAGCCACATCATGACCCACAACGACACCAACCTTCTGGGGACGGTGCACGGCGGTGTGATCATGAAGCTGGTCGACGACGCCGCGGGCGCGGTGGCCGGACGGCACTCCGGCGGGCCCGCCGTCACCGCCTCCATGGACGAGATGGCCTTCCTGGAGCCGGTCCGCGTCGGTGACCTCGTCCATGTGAAGGCCCAGGTCAACTGGACCGGGCGGACCTCGATGGAGGTCGGGGTGCGAGTGCTCGCCGAGCGCTGGAACGAGTCCGACCCGGCCACCCAGGTCGGCTCCGCCTACCTCGTCTTCGCCGCGGTCGACGCCGACGGCAAGCCCCGGATCGTTCCGCCCGTCCTCCCGGAGACCGAGCGCGACAAGCGCCGCTACCAGGAGGCCCAGATCCGCCGCACGCACCGGCTGGCCCGGCGGCGCGCGATCATGGAGCTGCGGGAGAAGCGGGCGGCGGAGGGGTTCGAGGACTGAACCCCCGGGGGAGAAGCGTGCCCTACAGGCACCCCACCTCGTCCCCCGTCACCACCCCGAACTCCCCTTGGTAGGGGTCTTCCGCCCGTACCTTGCGCACCTTCTCGAAGTCCGCCCCGGCGATCACCTTCAGGACCGGTCCCTGCCCCTTCACCGGCCGTAGTTCGCTGCCGGGCAGGGCCGCCGCGAGGGATTTCGCGGAGCGGTCCCAGCGGGGGTCGTAGGCGACGACCGTGCGCTTGACGGTGCGGTTCGCCGAGGTGACCGGCTGGTGGGTGGTGCGGAAGCCGGTCGCGGCCAGCGCCGCGTCGACACGCTTGCCGAGGCCGGCGGTGGGGGTGCCGTTCTCGACCTGGACGCGGATCTGCTGCGGGGCCACCCCGACGCGTACGGCCTTGCTCCTGGGCTTGTGCGCGGCGAGCGGCTTGTCGTCGCGCAGGGCCTGGAAGAGGCGGCCGGCCTTCTTCGGGTCCCACTTCAGGGTGGAACCGACGCCCTTCACGGCGTATCCCATCTGCCCGATCGGGACCGTAGTGAACTCCGAGGAGGAGGGGGAGAAGTTGCGCATCGCCCGCCCGAGGTCCAGCAGTTCGTCCGTGCCGAAGCCCTTGTCGGCGCGTACCGAGCCGAGCACGGCCCGGGTGATGTCCCGGAACTTCATCGGGTTCAGCAGGATCCCGGAGGAGGTGGCCCGGTCGATCAGCGCCGCCATGAACCGCTGCTGGCGCTTCATCCGGCCGAGGTCGGCGGCGCCGTCGATGTGCCGGGAGCGGACGTACTGGAGGGCCTCGCCGCCCATCAGGGTGTGGGTGCCGGCGGGGAGGTCGAGGCCCGTGTAGGAGTCCTTGAGGGGGTCCGCCGTACAGATCTTCACGCCGCCGAGCACGTCGACCGTCTTCATGAAGCTGGTGAAGTCGACCTCCAGATAGTGGTCGATCTTCACATGGGTCATGTTCTCGACGGTGCGCACGGTGAGGTTCGGGCCGCCCTCCGCGTACGCCGCGTTGAGCTTGACGGGGTGGCCGTGGTGCGGTTCGCCGGTGGTCCGGTCGGTGTGCGCCGGTGTCATGGCGTACGAGTCGCGCGGCAGGCTCACCACGCTGGCCCGCTCCCGGTCCTCCGAGATGTGCACGATCATGATCGTGTCGGTGCAGTGGCAGGGGGCGCCGCCGAGCCGGTACTTCTGCCGCTCGGTCTCGGTGATCTTGTCCCGGCCGTCGGTGCCGACCAGCAGCACGTTCATGCCGTGGCCGGCTCTGGGCCGGTTCTTCATGTCCTTGAAGGGGTCCACGCGTGCGATGTCCGCGTCCAGGCTGGAGAGCACCGCGTGTCCGATCCCGGCCGAGGCGAGGATCACCACGGAGAGCGTCGTCACCGCCCGGGCGGCCCAACGCGGTTTGCGCCGTCGTACGGGCGGGCGCGGACGAGGTCGGGGCCGGGCGGCGGCGGGGGAGCGGCGGGGCGGCGTGGGCATGGGGGACACCTCCGCGAGGGCCGTACATGGGATCATCAGCACCGTAGGCCCATACGATCTGCGGCCACCGGAACCACCCGGGCGGGGCGCATCGGTGTCCCCCGTTCGCGGTAACGTGAGCCCCCTATGAACGCCAAGCCCGACGTGCAGCTCCCCGCCGTGTCTGTGATCATGCCCGTCCTCGACGAGGAACGGCATCTGCGCGGAGCCGTCCAAGCGATCCTCGCGCAGGAGTACGCCGGCGAGCTGGAGGTCGTGATCGCCCTCGGTCCGTCCAAGGACCGTACGGACGAGATCGCTGCCCAGCTCGTAGCGGAAGACTCACGCGTCCACACGGTGCCGAACCCCACCGGCCGTACGCCCGCCGCTCTCAACGCCGCGATCAAGGCCTCCCGCCATCCGGTCGTGGTCCGCGTCGACGGTCACGGCATGCTCTCGCAGAACTACATCGCGACCGCCGTACGGCTCCTGGAGGAGACCGGCGCGCAGAATGTCGGCGGCATCATGCACGCCGAGGGCGAGAACGACTGGGAGCACGCGGTGGCCGCCGCGATGACCTCGAAGATCGGGGTCGGCAACGCCGCGTTCCACACGGGTGGCGAGGCCGGACCGGCCCAGACCGTCTATCTCGGGGTGTTCCGGCGCGCGGCGCTGGAGCAACAGGGCGGCTACAACGAGGAGTTCATCCGCGCCCAGGACTGGGAGCTGAACTTCCGCATCCGTGAGGCGGGCGGGCTGATCTGGTTCTCGCCGGAGCTGCGGGTGTCGTACCGGCCGCGGCCGAGCGTGAAGGCGCTCGCCAAGCAGTACAAGGACTACGGCCGCTGGCGGCACGTCGTCGCCCGCTACCACTCCGGCTCCATCAACCTGCGCTACCTCGCCCCGCCGACCGCGGTGTGCGCGATCGCGGCGGGGATCGTGGTGGGCGCGGCCCTGACCCCGCTCGGCTTCCTGATCCCCGGCGGCTACCTCGCGGCGATCGCCCTCGGATCGCTGCCCGCGGGCAAGGGCCTGCCGCTGAAGGCACGGCTCCAGATCCCGGTCGCGCTGGCCACCATGCACATGTGCTGGGGCTTCGGCTTCCTGACCAGCCCGAAGTCACTGGCGAGGAAGGTCATCGCGTCGCGTCGGCCGGCGGTGCTGACCGAGGCGTAGGACGCGTCGAAGGCCCCCGTCCGGTGCGGGCGGGGGCCTTCGAGGTCTGTCGGTCTGTGGCTCAGCCGCAGTGCACGCCGTAGTCGATGCGCGTGTAGTTGGAGGCCGCGCGGCCGCCCCAGTCGATGCACTTGCCCGCGGCGGAGGCGTAGACCGGGCCCGCGTAGTACTTGAACGTGCCGGAGTCCTCCTCGTTGGACTTCCACACGGTGTCGGTGCGGTGCAGCCGCAGGTTGGCACCCAGGACCGTGGGCGTGCCCTGCGTGTCGGTGACGGTGACGACGCAGTTCTTGCCGGTGGCGCCGCTGTAGGTGAGGTAGGCGGTTCCGTCGCCGACGTCCATGGAGTCGATCACGCTGTAGCCGGACCCGCAGGTACCGGCGTAGGAGGCCGCCGAGGCGGTGCCGGTGGCGGCGATCGTGCCGGCGGCGGTGAGGCCGAGGACGGCCACCGCGGAGCCGATCCGCTTGATTGTGAGCATGGTTGAGTCCCTATCAGGTGTCACTGCAGAACCGATGTGATCATTTCATGAGCGCCGGTGGAGCTCAGCCGCAGTGCACGTTGTAGTTGACATGCCAGGTTTCGGTGCCTGCATTGCCGCCCCAGTCGATGCACCTGCCTGCGGCGGAGGCGTAGACCGGGCCGGCGTAGTACTTGAAAAAGCCCGCGTCGTACTCGCTGTCCGCCCAGTCGAGGTTGGTGCGGTGCAGCCGCACGCGGGCGTCCAGGAGCATGGCGGTGCCTGGTGTGTCGGAGACGGTGACCACACAGTTCTTGCCGCTGGAGCTGTTGTAGGTGAGATAGGCGGTTCCGGTGCCGACGTCCTTCGTGTCGATCACTCCGTAGCCGGATCCGCAGACACCGTTGTAGGAGGCCGCCGAGGCGGTTCCGGTGGCGGCGATCGTGCCGGCGACGGTGAGGCCGATGACGGCCGCGGCGGAGCCGAGTCGCTTCATCTTGAGCATGTTTGAGTCCCTGTCAGTGCATGGGAGAGTTCAGCCGCAGTGGTTGTAGCCGCCGGCGGGAACTCGGTCCTGGAGCATGTCCGCGCCGCTGGTGCTCCACATGTCGAGCTCGAAGGCGATGCAGGTGTTCTGGCCGTTCACCTTGACGGGGCCCGCGTAGTACTTGAAGTACCCGCTGTCCGGGTCCGCGCCGCCCTTCTGGCTGTAGATGGTCAGCGACATGCGCGAGCTGACGCCGTAGTACGAGCCGACCTTGTCGGCGCGGACACAGTTGTAGGTGCCGTCCCAGTACAGGTAGGACGTCGCCACGTGGGTGCCGTTGTAGTTGTAGTGCTTGAGGGTGTCGATGACACTGCCCGAGCAGCTGCCCGACGCGGCCGAGGCGGCCGGCGCGGTGGCCACGGGGCCCGCCACGGCGACACCGAGCAGGACCGTGGTGCTCGTCAGCCAGCGGGCGGCCTTGGACTTGAGGATGCTCATGTCGGATTCCGCTCTCAACCGCAGTGGAAGTAGCCGGAGTACGGCACGTGGTCCTGGATGATGTTGCTGCCGTTCAGGTTCCACACGTCGGTCTCGACGGCTACGCAGCGGTTCTTCCCGTAGAACCTGAAGCTCGCGTAGTAGAGGTACTGGCCGTCGTCACCGGGCGAGACGTAGCCGTCCACGTTGGTCCAGGCGGCCACGGCGATACGTGACTTGACGCCGTAGTAGGAGCCCTGCTTCACGGCCGCGACGCAGTTGTAGGTGCCGTCCCAGAAGAGGTAGGTCTTGGCGTACGTCGTGCCGTTGTAGGTGTTGCTCCAGCTGTCGATCTGGGAACCGTTGCAGCCGTACGTGGCGGCGCTGGCGGCCGGAGCCGTGACGAGCGAGTAGCCGGCGATCGCCGACAGCATCATCGCCATGGATGTGGCGTATCTGGCGGTCCTGCTCTGGAACTTCAACTTCTCCCCCTGGAACGGTCGTTGCATGGGTCCTGACCGCTCAGGATCTTGTCATGTTCCAGTAACAAATATGATCACGGTGTAAAGCATTGGCCAGAAAATGATCTTCCTGGCCAAAAGCGCTTCCAGGGGCTGCTACCAGGTGAAGTCGGGATTGACATGCATACAGGCCTTGGTGTCCGCGCCGTTGAAGGTGTCCTCCGACTCGGGCAGCGAGTCGTCCTCCTCCGCGGCCTTGTAGGTCGTGCCCTCGCGCCAGTCCGCACCGACGATCAGGGTGACCCCGGAGACGTCCGTCGACTTCTTCACCGAACTCATGGGAACGCCAAGGGCCTTGGCGACCCGCTGGGCATCGCCCTCCAGGTCGGCGCTCGGGTAGCGGACGACCGTCTTGGCCTGGCTGAGAAGCACCGAGGAGTCCGACTTGGCCGCGGTGAAACCCTTGCCTGCGAGGAGCTCGGTCACATCACCGGCTCGTCCCGTCACCGCCGCCTGCGTGCTGGTGCGGGTGCCGTTCTGCACCTGGACGGCGATCTTGTCGTCCGCGGCGGCCGGGTCGTCGGAGGTCTCGTCCTCCGTCTTCTTCTTGTCCTTGCCGTCGAGCGCGATGTCCTCACGGATCAGCCGGAACACCTGCTCCGCTTCCTCCGGCTTGGGCACCACCCGGTTGCCGTCCGAGGCGTACTGCCACGGCATCGTCGTCATGGTGATGCGCTTGCTGGGGACCTTCCGCAGCTCGTTGCTCAGGTCGTACAGCTTCGTCACGCTGCCCAGTCCGTCGTCCACCGTCAATGCCTCGGTGGCCGTCTCGGCGAGCTTGCGCAGCTTGTTCGGGCTGCTCAGCGTCGCGTTCTCGCGCAGCTCGCGGACCATCGAGTTCATGTACTGGTGCTGCGCCTTGGCCCGCGCGATGTCGGTGTTGTCCTCGAAGCCGTATCGCGTGCGCAGCCACTGCAACGCCTGCTTGCCCTTGATGGGCGTGGTGCCCTTTTCCAGCTTCAGGCCCGAACCGCTGCCCTTGGAGGTGTGCGAGTAGATGTTGGCGTCCACACAGACCGGCACGCCGCCGATCGCGTCCGCCATCGACACCACGCCCGCGAAGTCGACCATGATGAAGTGGTCGATGTGGATGTCGGTGAGCTTCTCCCAGGTCGCCACCGTGCAACCGGGGCCGCCACGGCCCAGCGAGTCGTTCGTCATCGCCGAGGTGAGAGCCGAGTAGACCTTGTCGTCGTCGGGGTCCGTGCACTCGGGGATGTCGACCAGGGTGTCGCGCGGCATGCTGACCACCGACATGTTGCTGCGGTCCGCCGAGACGTGCAGCAGCATCTGGACGTCCGCGCGCGGCGCGGTGTTGTACGTGTCCTTGGCGCCGCCGAGCTTCTGGTTCTCCGCGTTGTCCCGCGCGTCCGAGCCGATCAGCAGGATGTTCAGCGGGGTCTGCCCGGCCGCGTTCGCCTCCGTCTTGGTCGCCCTGTCCTTCTCGTCGCCGAGGTTCAGGTCGTCCTTCTTGAGGTTGCTGTTGAGGTGCCGGTAGTAGAGGTATCCGGCGCCCGAGGTACCGAGTATCACCACCGCCAGCACGATCGCCGACCAGCGCAGGGCCCGTCTTCTGCGTCCCTTGCCGCGCTTCGCGCCCCGTCCCCTGCCGTGCCCGGCGGGCGGCCCGGGATCCTGCGGTGTGAGGGACATCGTGTCCTCGACCGCGGGAACCTCGCCGCGCACACTCTGCGCCAACTCCCTGCCTCCCCACCCTGCGTCACCTGACGGACTGCCGAGCCTCCCCAAGCCCGGCGGTCGGCTGTGTGCCTGGTCCGCCTCGTCGGAAGCGTACGCGAGACCCGTTGTCGAATGCGCTGTCGAAGCGTTGTCCGGACCCCGGGACGTGAGCACACTTCATCATTCTGCAGACAGTTAAGAGTCAGCTGTGGGGTGCGGGCCCAGTCGCGGCCCGCACCCCACCGGCTGGACCTGCGCGTCGGAACGCCGGCTCAGCCGCAATCCATGGTGTTGCTGTACCACTCGTCCCCGGGGTTGACGGTGTGCAGGCAGACGCACGTGCCGGGAGCGCGGACGTACACCGGGCCGGGGTGCTTGGTGTATCGGCGGCCGCGACGGTGGTCGTGCAGCCCGAGCCGCAGGCGGACTTCGCCAGGCTCAGGACGTCGCTCTTCGCCGATGCGCTCGCGTTCGTCGCCTGCGGCGCGAGGTCAGCCGCAGTCGGTCTCGTCCTTTCCCGCGTGGACGACGGAGGCGGACCGCCGAACCTTCGCTCTCGTGCCGCCCGCGTGCTTCTGTTCCGTGTACTTAGCTGCAACCCATGGCGTTGCTGGTCCAAGTCAGCTCGGGAGAGGTAAGGCGGAGGTAGACGCAGGTGCTGGGGGCGTGGACGTACACGGGGCCGGCGTACTTGGTGTAGCTGCCCTTGTCCTCGTTCCAGCTGCCACCGGCCACTCTGATTCCCATGCCGATGCCGCTGGCCTTGCCGTAGTCCGTGTTGTTGCTGTCCTTGACGTTGACGGCACAGTTGTAGCCGGAGGACGGGTTGTAGAGCAGGACGCTCCAGTAGTACTGCTTCGGTATGCCCATGTCGCCGGCGTCGACGGTGACCGTGTAGCCGGACCCGCAGACGGACTTCGCCAGGCTCACGACATCGCTCTTGGTCGATGCGCTCGCGTTCGTCGCCAGCGGGGCGAGGACGAGGGTCAGCGCCGAGAGCACGACGGCGGTGATTTTCCTACGCATGGGTGGTCTCCTTGAGGCAGAGGGAAAGATCGTCTGCGCGATCTCACCATCGAACGCCCTTCCGAATGCCACCGTGAGGCGTACATGACCACTAAGTGATCATGGAATGGCCGATTCCGGGCGCTTGTGATCATGGCTTTCGTGATCATGGTGATGCACCCGTCGGCGCCGGCGGGTGACCCGGACCGAGTCACCCGCCGACAGTTCACCAGCGGTACCGCTCGTACACGTCCATGCACTGATCGCTGTCCGCTCCGTTGATCTCGTCAGCGTTGTCCGGGAGGTCCCCCGCCTTGGGGGAGGACTGCTTCGGATAGGTCGTCCCCTCCCGCCAGTCGGCGCCCACGACGACCGTGACACCGGAGACATCGGTCGACTTCTTCACCGAACTCAGCGGAATCCCCAGCGACTTGGCGATGCGCTGGGCGTCGCCCTCAAGGTCCGCGCTCGGGTAGCGCACCATGGTCCGCTCCTCGGCGAGCGCCGCCGAGGTGTCCGCCGAAGCCCGGGCGAAGCCCTTCTGCACGAGCAGCCCGCTGATCGTCCCCGCACGGCCGGAGACCGGGCCGAGCGTGCTGGACCTGGTGGCGTTCTGCACGACGACACCGATCTGGTCGTCGGCCGCCGCCGGATCCTCGGAGAGCTTCTCCTTGGGCTTCTTCTTCGACACCGTCCCCTTGTCGTCGAAGGGCACGTCGTCGCGGAGCATCTGCCACATCTTCTCGGCGCCCGCGGGCTCCGGGACCAGGTGGTTCCTGTCCTGCGGGTCCTCGATGCTCGGCATCGTCGTCATGGTGATCCGGTCCGTCGGCACCGACTTGAGCTGCTTGCTCAGGTCGTACAGCTTCTTCACGCTGCCGATCTCCTCGGAGACGTCCAACGACTTCGTGGCCGCCTCGGCCAGGTCCATCAGGCGTCCGCCGTCGGTGAAGACGTTCTGGCTCTTCAGTGTGCGGATCATCGAGTTCATGTACATGTGCTGGGCCTTGGCACGACCCAGATCGCTGTAGAAGGCGTGGCGTGTACGCAGCCACTGCAACGCCTCCTTGCCCTTGATCTCCTTCCGGCCCGCCTTCATCTTCAGGCCGGAGCCCCCGGGCACTCCGGGCAGCGGGCGGTCCCACACGTTCTGCTTCACACAGACCTCGACCCCGCCGACGGCGTCCGCCATGCTCACCACACCGGAGAAGTCGATCGTCATCCAGTGGTCGATGTAGACCCCGGTGAGGTTCTCCCAGGTGGCCAGGGTGCAGCCGGCACCACCGCGGGCCAGTGACGTGTTGATGATGTTGTTGGTCGCCGGGTAGGTGACGTCCGTATCAGGATCCGTGCACTTGGGGATGTCGACGCGGGTGTCCCGCGGGATGCTCACCACCGAGGCGCTCTTACGGTCCGCGGCGAGGTGGACGAGCATCTGCACATCGCCCAGCGGCGGATTGCCGCGGGTGTCCTTGCTGCCGCCGAGCTTCACGTTCTCCGTGGAGGCACGGCTGTCGGAGCCGATCAGCAGGATGTTCAGCGGGGTCTGCCCGGCCGCGTTCGCCGCGCTCTTCTTCGCCTTGGAGTCGCCGCTGCTGCGCTCACCCGTGCCGATATTGCCGTTGAGGTGCTGGTAGTACAGGTATCCGGCGCCGGCCGTGCCGAGTATCAGCACCGACAGCGTCGTCGCCGACCACCTCAGCACGCGGTGTTTGCGGCGCGGCCGTGCCCGGCGTCTGCCATGTCTGCCCCCGTTCCCCTCCGCGGCCCCCTCCTGGGCCTGCGGGACACCCTCTCGTGTCTCTTCCCCCTGCACACTGTTCTGGGTCATCTCCCCGTCCCCTCCCCACCCTGACAGCACTGAACAGGCCTGCCGTTACGTCCTGTTAGACGTACGACAGGCCTGTCAGGTCACACACTTCACACGGTCGACTCGGGTGCTCGACCGTGTCACATGGTCAACTCGCGCACTTGACCTCGTTCGCCGTGGTCTTCGGGACCTCCGGAGTCGACGCCGAGGACGAGTTCATCTTGACCCCGGCCCCCTTGAAGTCCTCGCCCAGCGTCAGCGTCATGGTCGGCAGACCCTGGGAGTTGGTGACGCTCTCGCCCGGCTTCATCGCCGATCCGGACAGCCCCATGATCGCGGCCAGCCTGCGGGCCTGGTCCGCCTGGTCCGGGGCGTACTCGAGGGTCGTCTTCGCCAGCGTCTTCTCCGCGTTGCCCGCGTTCTCCGACTTGGACACACCCGCCTCGGTCTGGAGGTAGGTGAGCTCCTCCTGGGCGCTGCCGCCCGGCGCCCCGCCGTTGAGAATCCGTACCCGCACCTCGTCGGCGGCGGACTTGGTGCCCTTCAGACGGGCGGCGACCGTGGCCTTCTCCTTCTTCTCCTTGGCCTTGACCTCGGTGAAGGAGACGTCGTTCTTGATCATGTTGAAGACCTGCGGGCCGTTCGCCTCGTCCACGACGACGGTCGCCTTGACCACCTCGGTCGGGTTGTCCTTCACCGGAACCGTCAGGAAGGTGATGTTCTTCATCGGCACCTTCTTCAGCTCCAGAGCCACGTCCTTGAGCGTGCTGGCCTTGCCGATGCCCGTGTCGACGGTGAGTGCCTTGGTGGCGGCGTTGGCCAGCTTTATCAGCTTCGTGGGGCTGGTGAGGGTGTCGCCGGAGGTCATCTTGCGCATCAGCGAACTCATGAACTGCTGCTGGACCTTGATGCGGTCCAGGTCGCCCTGGTTGCCGAAGCTGTGCCGGGTGCGGACGAAGGCGAGGGCCCGCTCGCCCTCGATCGTGGACTTGCCCGCCGGCAGGTTCAGCTTCGACTCCTTGTCGTTGACGGCCTTCGCGAGACAGACCTCCACGCCGCCGACGGCCGTCGTCAGCGTCTTCACCGCGTTGAAGTCGGCCATCGCGAAGTGGTTCACGTCGACGCCGGTGACCTCCTCGACCGTCTTCATGGTGCAGCCCGGGTTGCGGCCGTCCTGGCCGAGGCTGGTGTTGAAGCGGACGTTCTGCGTGCCCGGGATGACCGCGCCGTCCTTGCCCTCGCAGTCGGGTACGTCGACGATCAGGTCGCGAGGGATGCTCATCGCCGTCGCGTTCGTACGGTCCTTGGAGACGTGCAGCAGGATGTTGGTGTCGGCGTGACCGACGCTCCCCTTGTCGCCGTAGCCCTCGTTGCCCGCGCCGGTCCGCTTGTCGGTGCCGATGATCAGGATGTTGAAGGCCTCGTCCTTGCTGAAACCGCTGTCGGCCACATTGCCGACGTCCTCGGTCGTGACGTTGCCCTCAAGGTGCTTGAGGTACAGATAGGCGGCCCCGGCGGTGCCGACGAGCACGAAAGCCATGATGCCGCCGGTCCACAGGACGACCTTCTTGGCCTTGCCCTTCTTCTTGACCGGCCGCCGGCTGCGCCGCCCCGGCAGTGGCTCCTCGGGCGCACCTCGGCGTCTGCGGGGCGGCGGCACATCACGGCCGGGCGCCTCGGCAGGCGCGGTACGGCCCGGTGCTGCCGACCGGTTGCGTGTTGCCTCGCCCGTACCGCCGGAGCGGGGGGCGGATCTACGAGGTCCTGGCACCGCTGATTGCGGTGCGGAAGGAGTCAGTCGCAGTTCGTATTCGCCAGTGCTCGGATTGAGCACCCACTGGTCTGCGGGGTCGATGTCGTCCGCCCGCCCACGGCCTTGCGCGTCCACGGTTGTCTGAATCCTCCGTCGGGGCCACGCGGCGCCTTCCCCCTCAAAGGCGCTCGGGTCTCGGTCACACTGTGCCCGACCCCAGGAAGACCTGACGGCCGGATGCACAGGATCGCTCACACTATCCGGCCGGTTCGTCGTCAAGCGACGACGGTGACAAATTCCACGTCCCTACAACTGGTCAATCCGCCCTATTTCCTTGGACACATGTACGTGGCCTTGGTAATCCCTTTACTTACAGGTGTCCTCGGCGGCGGTGTTCCCGCGGAATGTGGGCGCGGGCGACTCCTTGCCGGCATCCGCTTCTTCATGCGAACCGTCGCTCGAATTGGGGCTTTTTGTCCTGGAATCCCGTGGAACTTCCTCGGCGACCGACACCGGCGCGTCCCTGCGCAGCCGTTCGAACAGCTTCTCCGCCTCGGCCTGTACGAGTTGGTCGCGATTGGTGTTGTAGGCGTACGACTCCCGGGGAACGGTCAGGAATTGCACACGTTCGGTGGGGATGTCGCGCAACCCGCGAACGAGGTCGTACAAACCGCGCAAGTTCGCCAGATCCGGGTCGGTGGTGAGCGACGAGGTCGCCGCGTCCAGCAAGGGATAGAGCTTCACCGGATTCAGCAGGACGTCATTGCTCTGCACCTTGTTGACGAGCGCCGCGAGAAAGCGCTGCTGGCGGTCCATCCGGTCGGTGTCACTGCCGTCGCCGAGCGATTTACGGGCGCGCACGTACCCGAGGGCCTGTTCGCCGCTGAGCGTCACCCTGCCCGCCGGCAGCTTCAGCTTGGCGGCCTTGTCGTGGATGGGCTCGTCCAGACAGATGCGTACGCCGTCGACCGCGTCGACCATGTCCTTGAAGCCGTGGAAGTCGACGACCATGTGATGGTCGACGCGAACTCCCGTGAGTTTCTCGACGGTTCGGATCGTGCAGGCCGAACCGCCCTTTTGGAACGCGTAGTTGAACATCGCGAACATCGGCTCGGTGCGGCTGCCGTCCGGCTGCCGGCAGGCCGGCACATCCACCATCAGGTCGCGGGGGAGCGAGACCGCGGTGGCGCTGCGCCGCCCGCCGGAGAGGTGCAACAGGATGGTGGTGTCCGAGCGCTCGGTCCCCGAGTCCCGCCCGTACCGCGCGTTCCCGTCCCCGGACCGTGAGTCCGACCCGATCAGCAGGATGTTCTGCGCGTCCTCGACGAGCGCGGTGGGCCGTTCCTTCTCGTACCGGGCGAGCTCCGCGGCCGCCGCGTTGTCCGGCGTGATGTTGCCGTCCAGCTTCGTGTACACCGCCCACCCGGCCCCCGCGGCGCCCACCACGATGACGGCCACCCCGACCGCCCCGTACCGCAGCCACCGCCTCCGGCGCCGACGTATCAGCCCGTTCCCCGTGGCGGACGCCCCCGCTCCCGGACCGAGGGTGCCTGCCGAGGGCGTACCAGCGGTGTCGGTCACGTCCGGATCCACCCCTCATGGCCTACGAGCGTCCACTGCGGCTGCTCCTACGACC
>NZ_JABERD010000017.1 GCF_013044505.1 Streptomyces sp. S3(2020)
AGACCGCCCTCGCCTCGCTGAAGCGGAGCGGGCGGAGAAGCCGGGCCGCCCGCCCGCAGTCGACGAGGGCGACGAAGACGACCGAACGGCCCGCCCGAAAGCCAACGACCGCCCGTCACCGCCCACCCGCGCCACCCGGGACGGGCAGCCGTTTCCGGGCAAGAAGCCTGCGGACAGCGACCCGGGCGAGACCGGGCAGGTGCAGGCGAAGGGAACGGGCCGGAAGCCACGTGCCACACGGGACATCCTCATCCAGTACGCCCGCCGTCTCCATCACGAGACCGGACGCCTCTCCCGCGACCTGCTGGAGGACTCCGTGCGCAGCGACGGCTACAGCGTCGCCAGCGACACCGCAGGCGAGGTCGTCCGCACGCTCAAGGCCGAGCTGAGCGACGCACGCGCCGACCATCCTCACTAGCCCCTCCGCCCCACTACGCCCCCACGGAAGACCACCCCATGACCGAACCGCAGCACGAACTCCCCACGTTCGAAAGGAAGATGACCTCGACCGCCAACTCAGCGCCAGCAAGTTGTCCCGGGAGCAATGCTCCCGGGATTCCCGCCCCAGGGGTGCCGGGAACAGTCCGGCGCCAGGGGGCGCCGGAGGGTCAGGCTGCGACCGAGGGCGGATCGCAGCAGGGAAGGAAGCGGCAGGCCGAGGCCCTGGCGCAGAGACGTCAGCGCCCGCGTCAGCCGACGTCACGCAAACGCCTGCACCAGCCCAGCTGCCGCATGAACGACACCGAGTTCCAGCGCTTCGCCGACGCTGCCGCCCACTGCCAGATGTCCCACGCCGCCTTCCTCGCCTACGCCGTCGACAAAGCCGCCCGCGACCTGAACCGCACCGCCGCCGAGATCGCCACCGAACGAGAGGTCATCAACGAGCTGTTCGCCGCCCGCCGCCACCTGGGCCGCATCCACGGCCTGTTCAACCAGGTCGCCAAGGCCCTCAACTCCGGCGTCGACGCACCCCACCTGGACGCCACGGCCCAGGCCGTCGCCAGCGCGGCCCGCCGCATGGAGGACGCCGCCGATGCCCTGCTCGCCCACCGTGACGGCGGTGCCCCTGAGTGATCCCCAGCATCCACAATCGCGGCAGCGAGACGATCGGCCTGATCCGCTACCTCTACGGCCCCGGCACCAAAGAAGAGCACACCGACCCTCACCTGGTGGCCGCGTTCGACCCGCTCACCCCCGACCCCGGCCGTGACCCCAAGGCCACCTACGAACAGCTCCAGCGCCTGCTCGACCAGCCCGTCAACGCCCTGCCCACCGCCAAGCGCCCCGAGAAGCACGTATGGCACCTGTCCGTGCGGGCCGCCCCCGAGGACCCGGTCCTGTCCGACGAGGACTGGGCGGCCATCGCCCGCCGCATGGTCGCCGCCACCGGCATCGCCCCCGACGGCGACGAGCAAGCCTGCCGGTGGGCGGCCGTCCGGCACGCCGACGATCACATCCACATCATCGCCACTCTCGTCCGCGACGACGGCCGAAGGCCCCGCCTGCACAACGAGGCCCGCCGCGCCCAGGCCGAATGCCGCCGCGTCGAAGCCGACTACGACCTGCGCCGCGTCCCCGCCGGCGACGGCACCGCCGCCAAGCCGCCCACCAGCGCCGAACGACACAAGGCCGAACGCGAGGGCCGGGACCGCACCGCACGCGAGGAACTGCGCGAGACCGTGCGCCGCGCGGTCGCCGGCGCCACCTCCACGGACGAGTTCCTCGGCCGCCTCAAGGACGCCGGACTTCTCGTCCGCACCAAGGCGCTGCCCTCCGGCGACCTACAGGGCTACAAGGTCGCCCTGCCCGACGACCGCAACCGGGACAAGGAACCCGTCTACTACGCCGGATCCACCCTCGCCCCCGACCTCTCCCTGCCCTGTATCCGCAAACGCTTCTCCGGCAATACCCCGGACCAGGACACGGACATGCCTGAGGTGTCGAGTGGGCCAGCGATGGCGCGGCGCCGGACGGCCACGGCCGCCTGGCAGGCGGTCCTGGTCATCGATCACGGCGAGGACGCCCAGGTCGCCGCGTACATCGCTGCCGCCGGGGAGGTGTTGGACGCGCTCGCCAAGACCTCCGCCGCCCACACCCGCGCCGAACTGCGTGAGGCAGCCTTCGTGTTCGAGCGGGCCACTCGCTCCCACGTCCAGGCCGAGCACGGGCACGACCGCGCCCTGCGTCAGGCCGCACGCGACCTCATCCACGGCGGGCCCGCGCTCGGCCGCGGAGAAGACGGTGCCACCACCGCCATGGTCATCGACATGCTGTTCTTCCTCGTCACCGCCGCCGCTCACTGGCACGCCAAGAAGCACCACGCCCAGCAGGCCGCCGCAGCCCTCCGGGCCGCCGAACACCTGCGCACCGCCTACCGGGCCGCCGCCGACATCCCGCTGGGCGCACTGCACCTGCGGGGCCGGCGTCTGTCCCAGCCGCTGCGCCAGAGGCAGGCTGCCTGCCTCCGACAAGCCGTGCCGGAGCTGGCGGAACAGGCTCTGACCGAGCCGGGCTGGTTCGCACTGGCCGCCACGCTCGCCGACGCCGAGGCCGCCGGACACGACCCAGCCGGGCTCCTGACCGAAGCGGCCGGACGGCGGGAGCTCACGACCGCGGACTCGGTCTCCGAGGTGCTGGTGTGGCGGCTGCGCCGCATGGCCGACCTGCCCGCAGACGCCACCCCGATGCCTCAGCGCGCCACCACCGCTACCCCGGGCCAAGGTCACGCCGTCCGGCCTTCGGTGAACCGAAGCGATCAGCCCCGCAGGGCGCGATGATCCAGCAAATACGCCGAGCCCCCTCTGTCAAGACCAAGGCAGAGGGACAAGGCCCCGGAAGGTGACCTGGACCTCGGCGAACGCCTTCTCCAGGACTGCGCCCACGAGCCCAGGCAGCCGGAGAAGTTCACCGGAACCCCTGCGGTGAGAGCACACAGTCCGTTCCGCTTCGGAACACTAAGGCCGTTCCGAAGCGGAACATGAGCCGCGCGGCGTTTCCTGAGTGGACGGGTGCGCCTTGAGGCAAGTCAGCCAGGCCCAGTTCAGCGTGTTGCCCACTTCGTAGACGGTCGGCCGGGCAGATCGTCATATTCCCACCAGGAGCAGGTGGGCGATCGACTGACACCTGCCAATGCGTCGCCCCTCTGACGGCTCAACCGTACGGATGCATGATCAGACCAGCCCTCCAGGCGCTGGCACGGAGATGGGGTGAAGGGGGCCGGAGTTCAGTGGTCAAGGTGGCGCAGGCCCTCTTCGAGGGTGGGATGGAAGCAGTCGACCGCACCGGAGTTGCGGTCGTACCAAGCCGCTTCCAGGTCGAGTTCCTTCGTCTCGTGGCCGGCCCTGCAGCGCAACCAGACCGACGGGCACGTCGAAAGAACAAGCGTTCTTCCTTTCTCCTGGCGGGCACGGAGAGTGTGCCAGCGTTCAGGGGGACAGCGACAACCGCACAACGGCGGCTCCTGCGCGGCAGGGATCGTCAGCTGCGGCGGACGACGGTGAGTCGGCCCTCCGCGTTCTTGGGCACGGTGCGGCGGGGCACCGGAACCGGTGAGGCGAGGGACGAGGCGAACGCGGCTACCAGGTCGTAGGGAACGCTGGCGCTGAAGCTGGCGCACCACAGATACGGGCTGCCGAGCGCCGGTTCCGCCCACGCCTGCCAACCCACCGGGTCAGGACGCGGGTCGGCGTCCTCGATGAGCGGCGGCAGCACCTCCAAGGAGACGCAGGAGGAGAACCCGGGATCCATGGCGGTGGTACGGGGTCGGTCCACGTCGCGGATCCATCCCTGGGCAGTCAGGGCGCCGAGGACCGTCTCCGGCCCCGCCAGGTCGGCATCGGGCTGCTCGCGTGCGTCGATCGCTATGAGTAGTTCAGCAAGCGCCTCGTACGGGACGCCGGTGGTGAAGTACGCGTTCCACTCCGTCATCGCGGACGTGGCACACGCGCGGGCACTCAACTGCCAGGCCACAGGCAGCCCGCCCAGCTCGAACGGGTAGGCCGCGAGGATCCACTCGGCGCCGCACAGCCCGTCCGGGCGGACGTACAGCAGGGTGTGGCGGGAGGTCGGCCACATGCGCCAGCCGAGGTCGGTCAGGGTGTCGCCGATCCGGTCGGCGAGTGCATCGTCATCTCCGGCCAAGTGGCGCGGGGTGACCCAGTACACCGGGTCCGGCCGGTCGGATCGGAAGGGATCGCTGAGATGGTGCGGTTGCAGGGGCGCCTCCGTAGGCTCGGGGACAAGTCATGAGTGGTCGTTGACCTGGAGGTTCGGAAGGTCATCCACGTTGGCATGCTTGTTCGCGGTGCACCAGTGCTTGCGGGATCTTCCCTGTCTGCCTCCGGCGAACTTCAGGTCAGCCGACGCTGTAGGTTCTCAAAAATGGCGCCATATTCTCAGAGCTGAGTGCATATCAGGGCCATATATGGCGCTGTGCTGAGAATTGCAGCTTGGGACACTGGCATGTACGGTCCTCGACGGCATCCC
Source organism: Streptomyces sp. S3(2020) (assembly GCF_013044505.1). Classification (GTDB taxonomy): domain Bacteria; phylum Actinomycetota; class Actinomycetes; order Streptomycetales; family Streptomycetaceae; genus Streptomyces. Next base: position 4,486 of record NZ_JABERD010000017.1, read on the forward strand.
GGTCGCTGTCACCGGCAGTTACAAGACGGTGCAGGTCTGGAGTCTGGCGTCCGGCACTCCGATCGGCCAGCCCATGACCGGCCACACCGGCTGGGTGACCGAGGTAGCGTGCACGGTCGTCAACGGCACCCCAGTCGCCATCACCGGCGGCCTCGAAGGCACTGTGCGAACGTGGAATCTGCGCACTGGCCGACTCACCGGGCCCCTCGGGGTCCCTGAGGCTCGAGCCCTTGCGGCCACCGCCCAAGGCCACCTCCTCCTGGGCGTGGGCAAGGATGTAGCGCTCTTTGAGTGTGATTCATAGGCGTCATGACTTCCGAGTTGAGGTAGGAGGAAGTGCCACGGTCCGGCGACAGGTACATCTGTGCACCACTCTGAGACAGCGGGAAACCGCTGATCAGCGAGCACGACCAATGCCACGAGAGGCGAGAGCCTACATGTCCTCGACCATGAGACTCGCCGCTCAAGGTACTTGGCCGCGCACCAGCGCCGCGGCCCATCCGCGGCAGCTGCGTCGCCTCTGCCGCCCTCGGCTTTGCGCTCAGCAACTCTCCCAGTTCTTCCAGACGGGCGATCAAACCCCGACTACCCTGTGTGCTCCGTCAGTTGAAAGCGGGGGAGAATACCGTGATTGTCGAGATCGGCCTGACCGGCGACGAAGCAGCCTACGAACTACGACAGTTGGAGAAGTGGCTGCGCGATGATGATGAACTCAAAGGGGCCGCGATCTCGGGCCGGAACGCGCCCGCGGAAAGCGGCGACATGGGACCGGTCCTCGAGGCACTGCAGGTGCTCCTGGAGCCGCAAGGAGTCCTGACCGCGCTTGCCGCGTCCGTCGGCACCTGGGCCGGAGTTCGGCGGCGCAGCGTCCGCATCCGCGTGCGCAGCGGCGAGAAGGAGGTCGAGATCGACGCCTCGCGGCTGCGCGACCCGGACGACATCGCCAGCCGCATCCTGCGCGAACTGGAAGGCAAGCCCGAGGCATGACCCGGCTACCGAACGCTGCCGCCCGTGCCGTACTAATCGGCACTGCCACCTACCGAGTGTTCGAAAAGATCCCCCACTCGTACAACAACATCCGCGGCCTAGCAGGAGTGCTCACCGATCCTGAGCTCAGCAGTTTCACCCCCGAGCACGTGAGGATGGTCGACGACCCGGCGACGCCAGCAGACATCATGCAGCCGCTCAAACAGGCAGCCGAAGGTGCCGAGGACATCCTGCTGGTCTACTACAGCGGTCATGGTCAGCTGTCCGGGGAGAACAGCGAACTCCACCTGACTCTCACCGACAGCGAACCTGACGCACCGTGGTCCAGCCTGCCGTTCTCCTACATTGCTGACGTCATCAAGCAATCTGGAGCCTCCACCAAAATCGTTGTGCTCGACTGCTGCTACAGCGGCCGCGCACACAGCGACCTCATGTCGGACCCGTCGCAGCTGGTCAAGGACCAGCTCGCCGTCGAAGGTCTGTACTGCCTCACCTCAGCGCCGAAAGACCGGCGCTCGAAAGCCCCGGACGGAGACACCTACAGCGCGTTCACCCACCACCTCCTGGACACCCTCAAGGGTGGGATCCCAGCGGCTGGCCCACTGCTACGTATGACCGACATCTACGGCGACGTACGCAAGCGGATGCGCGCAACCAAGTTCCCGCTCCCAGAGCAGTGCAATAAGAAGGAGGCAGGCGGCTTTCCCCTTGCACGCAACCGCGCCTGGGGAGCGTCCCTACCCGAACCTACCGTACCCGTGCTCGACTTCAGCCGATCACGTGCCGTCGTCATCGGCTGCGCCACCTACGACGACAACGAACTCAGCCCCCTTCCCTCCTGCCGAAACGACGCCCTTGCGGTCCGCCGGGCTCTCCTCGACGCAGAAATCTTCGGATTCGCCCCGGAGCACTGCACCCTCGTCCTCGATCCCGCCACGCCGACCCACTTGTTCGGGCCCGTGGGGGACGCTGCCGAAGACGCGGAAGACCTGCTCCTCGTCTACTACTCAGGCCACAGCGCCATCTCACACTCAGGCGATCTGGCTCTCCTGACACGGGAAAGCCGGATGGATCGGCTCTCCTACACCGCAGCACCCGCTTCAGTCCTCGCAGGAATCCTCGGCGAGTCCAGAGCACGTGAACACGTAGTCATCGCTGACGCGTCCTACGGCGGCCGTCTGTCCGATGCCTTCTCCACTACGACGGCCGACGTCTACACCCTCTGCTCGGCAGACCGCACCAGCGCGGCGTACGCAGCAGGCGACCACGGCGTTTTCACTGCCAAACTACTCAAGACGCTGCAAGCTGGCATCCCCGGAGCCGCGGCACACCTCAACCTGATTGATGTCTTCTCCGCCATGCAGGACAGCGACGGCAGCGAGCCTGCCCCGTTCCTCTCCCTCAGCGGAACCAGCAAGATCCGCTGTCTGGTCCGCAATAGTTCAGACGAGATCAAGACATCCGCACAGCACAGCTGCTTGATGACCGCATAGCCCCCGAGTGTCTAATCAACTTGACACACCCGGGTGACAGCTCTGAGACGCCATCCGCTTTCCGAACGTGATCGTTTAGTTCGGGTGAGCAAGCATGAACTCCCGTTCGTGGCGGGAGAGATGGGCGTGGTTGGTCCGCTTGTCTTGCTCGTGGGGGTCGCTGGTGGCGTCGGTGCTCGGTTTGCTGGAGGCCAGGGAGAAGAGGGTCCGGGAAGAGATCGCGCGGTTGCGGGAGGAAGCCGAGCGGGTGCAGGCCGCGCTCGGTGCGGCGGAAGCAGTGCTTCAGCGGCTGGTGGACGCCCGGGTGACAGTGACCGAGGTGCTGGCCGGGCCGCCTTCGGTGGTCACGGAGCCGACGGGACGCACGGTGGCGGGCTCGACCGTGCCCCGGCTGGAGACGGGCATGACGGCGACGATCCTCGCGCCGGACTACCAGCAGATCCTGTCGGTGCTGGCGTCGGAAGCGGGCCGGGAGGGCATGCGCTGCCAGCAACTGGCCCTCGCTCTCGGGCTGGAGGCCGTCCCGGCGAAGGTCGAGGGACTGCGATCGAAGGCGAAACGCCTGGTGGAGCGAGGGTGGGCACTCCAGGTGCGGCCGGGAGTGTTCACCGCTCTCACGGTGCCGGCCGTCTGAAGCCGGCCGGGCGGCGTCCGGCCAGGCGACCGCTCATGAGCATGGTCATCGACCACAGCACCATGGCTTCGTGCATGACCGGCAGGGTCTCGTAGTCGCGCACCAGACGACGCGAGCGCATCAGCCAGCTCAGCGTCCTCTCCACCACCCACCTGCGCGGCAGCACCACGAATCCCGCTGTGTCATCGGTGCGTTTGACGATCTCAAGGGCGAGGCGGAGTTCCTCCCGGGCCCAGTCGACGAGCCGGCCGGCATAGCCGCCGTCCGCCCACACCAGGCGGAGGGAGAAGTACTATCGTCGCAGCCGCTGAAGCAGCGGCACGGCGGCGTCGCGGTCCTGCACGCTCGCCGCACTCGCTGCGACGGCCAGGACCAGGCCGAGGCAGTCCACCACCAGGTGCCGTTTGCGGCCGCCCACCTTCTTCCCGCCGTCCCAGCCGGACGTCGAGCGCGGGATGTTCACCGCCGCCCGCACTGACTGGGAGTCCACGATCGCGGCCGTCGGGTCCGGCGAGCGACCCTCCTTCGCCCGAACGCGGTCGCGCAGCCGGTCGTGGAGTTCAGCGAGCAGCCCCGTGACCTGCCAGCGGCGGGCGAAGGCATGCACGCGCCGATACGGCGGGAAGTCCGCGGGCAGGTTGGCCCACTTCACGCCGTTGTCCACGACATAGCGCACCGCGTCGAGCATGACGCGGTGGCAATAGCCTTCCGGCCGCCCGCCCCGCCCCTCCAGCCAGGCCGGAACCGGAAGCAACGGCCGCACGACCCGCCACTCCGCCTCCGTCATGTCGGAGCCATACCTCGAAGTGCGCTCCGGCCCGTCCGCCGCGTTGCCGAACCTGTGCGCGAGGCAGTCACACGACGGTGGCAGCGAGTTGGACTCCACGCACGCGGACGCGAAAGACTGCGGCAACAGGGCCTCCTGGTACTCGGTTGGGATCGCACCCCCGAACTACCAAGAGGCCCTGCTGCCATGCGTCGGCCCGCCCCCGATCACCCGATCAGGAATCCTGTTCGACCTGACCATCCCCGTGATCGATAAGCGGATAACGTCTGAGGAATCAGCCACACCCGTGAGACGGAGCGGCTGGACATAACGTGAGACACAACACGGACCTGCTGGCCACAGCATCGCGGTAGGCCACCGCATCTGAGTCCCTACAACAGCTGTGGGATCTCAAATTCGGCTGCACAGTCTCAATACCCCGCTCCATATCGGCTGCACTTATGAAGCAGTCGTGAGATTTCTCAGGTCCGCGACCCGCTCATTGGGCGTCGTCTCGTTCGCCGTTCTGAGGGCTCCCAAGCCTCGTAAGCTCGGCGACGTGACTCCCGAGATCGATCCCCACGATCCCCGCTGGACGCTGGTTCCCGCGACCCTCACGATCACCGTGCCCTACCCCACCGACCTGGCGGAGCTCGGGCACCGGCTCGTCAACGCGGTGTGCGCGGCGTCGACGACTGAGGACGAGCTCGGTCCGGCCCGGCCATTGACGCTTTCCTTGTGGCAGTTGGAGCTCCAGCCCGCCATCGTGGCCCAGGTCATGGCGCGGGCCGAGCGCGCCCGCCGAATTGACGTCATGGACGGCCAAGAGATCGTCCGCTACGGCATGGCCCTGTGCGCGCTGAGGGTCGACGAGCCTGAGGGCTGGGCCGGCTTGGACACGCTGGCGCGCGTCAAGCGCGCCGTGGACATCGCTCTCGGGCAACCCGGCGACCCACTGCTCCAGGCTGTGGTCATGCCGATCTCCGAGCGGGAGTTGCGGGAGACTCTGACCGAGGAGATCGCCCTCTTCGAACCAGCCCCGCAAGCGGACTCTGTCGACTCCCGCTGACCCGCGGTGATTCGGTGGCCAAATCTCATTATCGGTGGCCAATCAGTCACCAACCTGAGGCGGGCGAGTCAGCCTGTTCACTCTTTCGAGTGCGTCAGATGTGATGCAGCCCTCCCCATAAACAGTCTCCTAGCAGCGCGTCCGGTCAGCCACCGGCAGCCATGGAGAGCAACGATGACCAGCCCAGACGTCACGCTCAGCCTCTGAAGCCGCAATGGTGCAGCGCACGAAGATCGAGCATGGACGGTTTCAGCCGATCCCACGCCCCCTGCCCCGTGATCGCACTGCACGTGCGATCACGAAACGTGCGCGCACGGGAAGACCAGCCCCTAGACTGCGCGCTATGTCCGATGCCGCAGACGCCACGCCTCACGTCCGTGGGTCGTACGCGCGCGCGACATCTATCAAGCCTCTCGCTGATGTCGATCTGCTAGTTCAGTTGGGGCCCGTCCCGGGGGCGAGCCCTCGCGCCACGTTGAAGAACTTGCAGCTCGCCGCAATTCAGCTGCATGGCAAGCTCATCCGCCACGGGATCGTGGAGTTCCCAGCTGGGTCAGGAAAGTCCCCTTCGCTGGGCGGGCTGCTGCGCAGCGCCTTGGTCCTCAGAGACGCGAAGGCGATTCTTGAGGAGGCGCAGGATCAGCGGGCAACTGCTGATCTCGCCCGGCGTCTTCTCTCTTCCACCGAAAAGGACACCCGGCTTCCGTCGATCACTACGCCAGTGAGTCGTTCGACGACGATCTGGGGGGCCGGCCCCGTGCCAGCTCCCGACGAGTTGGCGGCGGCCAGCGAGGTCGTCTCTCTGTTTTGGCTCGTCGCAGTAAACCTGCTCTCCGAGCATCTTGCTTCAGGCCGCTATGAGTTGGGTTCTCACGCACCACCACACGAGTCCTCACCATGCGGGGTAATCGGCCTCTCTGCGCCTCGGGTCCCGCGGGCACCGGGAGGACCGGCTGATCTGCCGGTTCTTTCCCACATGTGCGTGCTTGCCGCCTGAGCTGTTCAGCTTCGGGCGGCTGACGCCCGTAGTTTCGAGAGGTACACCAGTGGACGGCCTCACCTTGTTGGTGTTGGCGGTGGTTGGGCTCATCAGTCTTGTGCTCGTGATGGGCGAAAAACTGGCCAGCGACGTCGAGCGGTTCTTCACAACGTGGATCGGCGTCTTCCAGCGACTTCGTGACCTTCTTCGGAGGCGGCCCCCTCCGAGTGGCCACGACAGCGAGGACGGTGATCGCTGAGCGACACGCAGGGGACCACCATTCGGTCTGTAGCAAGCAGACCGTCCAGCCCACACCGATAAACTCCTACATTCCTCCCTTCCGACGGCAACACGCCGTCGGAAGGGATCCCCCGATCCACGGCGTTGCACTACAGACGGTGATGAGCCGTGTGGCCGCGTCGGCGATGGAGAGGATTCCGACACGACCATGAGACTGACCGCCTCAGACATGGCTTGAGACACCCGACGAGCCCGAGGTCACAGCAGCGTCGTATGACACGAACCGCGAGAACCTACAGACGCGGGCCGCGTCCACATCCCCTGCTCCGTCGACCAGGTTGCCCCACTCAGGCCGTTGCCCGAACTCCTGGCAAGTTTGGGCAAGTTCCTAGTTCGAGGGCTCGGTCGCGGGCAAACTCTGGCACAGAGATCGTTACCGGCTTACGAGGAGGACATCATGGCTCTGCGCAAGCTCGGCAAGGACCCGGAGAGTCCCAGTGGCGGCTCGCCCACCGTCTACCTGGACGAGGAGAAGGACAGCTACCTCGTGCAGGGGTGGAAGGTGGAGGACGCAGAGCGCCTCAGGCAGATGGACATTCCCGGGCACGAGTCGGTGGTGGAGATCCCGCGCCGCATGGTGCAGTTCTTCCTGGAGGTGAAGAAGGATGACGAGGACCCCGACGTTTGAGGAGTTGTTCCGCGGCTGCCAGAGGACGGCTGTCCATCTGGAGACGCGCGACGCCTACATGAAGTCGGACCCGGCCTTCGTCGACTGGAAGGCGGGTCGGAGCTTCGATCCGGCCGAGCGCTGGGCCGACTGGCACGACATTGTCACGGAGGCGACTTCGCGCGGCGTCGAGGTGTGCAGGGCCCGGATCGTTTCGACGCCGGTCAGCGAGTACATCCGCTTCGAGTACGACGTGACCGACGGGCTGAACATCGCGGCCGGCGAAAGCGTGCGGTGGCTTTCGCGCCGCGACGCGACGGATTTGGCGCTTCCGGGCAACGACTTCTGGCTCTTCGACTCCAGCCTCGTTCTCGTCAATCACTTCGACGGCGAGGGCGAGAACATGGAGGTCGAGCTGACGGAAGACGCCGAGGTGGCGAAGCTCTGCGATGCGGCCTTCGAGGCCGTATGGAAGCGGGCCACGCCACACGCGCAATTCGAGCTGGCCTGACGATCAGAACCGCATCCGCGACCCCCGCATCGACATGACTTCACCCTCTTCAAGCGTCCAGGAAGCGCGCAAGGCGCTCGGACAACGCCTCGCCGGGATCCGGAAAGCGGCCGGACTCACCAAGCGATCATTGGCCCAGAGCCTGGGCTGGCACGAGTCGAAGGCTTCGCGCTTCGAGAGCGGCGCCCGCGCGCCCTCGGAGCGCGATCTTCACGATTGGTGCTCCGCGTGCGGCGCGGAAGGCGAGGCGGAGGATCTCATCTCGACTGCCCGCGGAATTGAGGGCATGTATGTCGAGTGGCGCAAGATGGAGCGCCACGGACTCAAGTGGGCGCAGGAGTCCGTCGTTCCCCTGTGGGAGCGCACTGAGCGCTTTCGTATTTACTCACCCTGGCTCATCCCCGGCCCCGTGCAGACGGCCTCATATATCACCGCGCTTCTGACCTCGATTCGTGACCGTCGGGGGCTCATCGACGATGTGCCGGCGGCCGTCAAGGTGCGCGTGGAAAAGCAGCAGGTCGTCTACGGGAACCACACGTTCGCCATCCTCCTGGAGGAGAGCGTGCTGCGGTACCGCATCGGCGGAACCGACGTGATGGCCGGCCAACTCGGCTATCTCCTCAGCGTCATGGCACTGCCGTCGGTGAGCATCGGCATCATCCCCCAAGACGCCGACCGTTCGGGCCTCTGGCCCGTCGAGGGATTCTTCCTGTACGACGACGACCTGGTGAACATCGAATTGATCTCGGCGCATCTCTCCGTCGTCCAGAAACACGAACTTGCCATGTATGCCAAGACGTTCAGCGAGCTGGCCGAACTTGCCGTCTACGGCCCCGCAGCACGCGAACTCATCACTGCCGCCATCGAATATCTAGGGTGAATGACCGGCAAGTTCCGGCACACTCGTGGACCCCTATCTCCCTCCCTTCCTAGCTTTATTGGCACGGCTGACAGCGTGCTCCGGAAGGGCCAGTGATGACTGTGGCAAGTACGGGCAAGACGATCGAAACAGCGGCCGAGGACACGGAGAGCGACCACACGCCCATCGACGTAGAGGCCATCTCCTCCCGAACGAACATCGTCCTCGGCCTGCGCATGGACACCACGACTCGCGCGGCGATGGACAGGCACTTGTCGGCGGTCGCTGGTGACCTGAACCGGTTGCTCAGAGAAGACCTGGGCGCGGCCAGTGACAACGAGGTGCGGCAACTGGTCCGCGAGGGAACCCGGTTGATCGACCTCACGAACCGACCGGACGCCGAGACGCCCACCTTCGGGATTTACCTCTATCTCCGCGACGTCGCCTTGCTCACGCGGCGCCTGTTGTGGATCTACGCCGAGCGGAACGGGCTGGGTGCCCCGTGAGCGTCAGGGACGACCAGATCGTCCGGGAGCTCTCCCACTACGTCCACGAGCACCCGGCCGACAGGATGGCGCTGCTGCCGGTCTACGACGCGGCCCGCGACCACGCACAGCGCCGCACCTGCATCCACGACGAGCGCTGCCCCCTCGTGGTGACGGGAGCCGTCGTCGTCGACGAGCGCAACCGCGTGCTGTGCCTGCGGCACGAGGGAGGCTATGCCCTCGCGGAGGCGGAGCCGGAGGACGCGGACGACTCCCTCAGCGAGGCGGCCCTGCGCCCGCTGGTCGAGGAGGTCGGCATCCGGGACGTATGGACGCAGCCCGGCTCCGAGGCACCCTTCTTGGTCGACGTGACCAAGCCAGGGCAGCACTCGTACGGGCCCCGCCTCCGGGTCGGCATCCGCTACCTCTTCCGGGCTCACTCGGGCGCCGTATTCCCGTCGATGATCGAGACCGGTGCGGCGGCCTGGGTGCCCCTCCCCGACATAGGTATCCCGTCAGTCCGCAGCCGCGTTGAGGACCACCTGATCGGAACCCCATGAGCCCCCGCAACCAACAACTCGCCTACGTCGTAAGCCTCGTCGCACTCGGCGGATCCCTCCTGCTCGGCATCTGGAGAGGCTGATGTACGAACACAGGACCAAGGAGCCACGGCCCCTGCCCCCTCCGCCGATCGGAACAGTGGGGCACACCCGGCCGCCTGGCGATGTCCGCATCGGTGACTTCGTCTACCTCGACGGCGAGTACCAGCGCGTCCGGGACATGAGGTCCGCCGGCACCGCAGCCCAGCGCGTCCTGATATTCGCCGGACGGGAGCCCTGGGTCATGCGAGAGGCCAGGACCACGTACAGGCCCATCGACCGCCGCTGACCTCAGCCCTGTTCAGGCGCCGCACCCTCACTCTCACCTCACCACACGAGGAGCTTCGCCATGCGCTTCCGCAAGATCCACGGCGCGGGAAACGACTTCATCCTGCTAACCGGCCTCGGGCCGGACGACGACAAGGAGTGGTCCAAGGAGGCGGAACGCCTGTGCGCCCGCCGTACCGGCGTGGGTGCGGACGGCCTGGTCATCAGCAGACTGGTCAGCCACAGCCCCGCCGTCCTCGACATCACCTGCTTCAACGCCGACGGCTCAACGGCCACCATGTGCGGCAACGCTCTGCGGTGCTCCGCCTGGACCGCTCACCGGGATCACGGCTTTCGCGAGATGAACCTCCACATGGCCGGCGTGGAACACGAGGCGGTCGTCTCCGACGACTCCGTGTGGGTCACGGCCGAGGTCGGCGCGGTCCACCCTCGGCGCCTGCAGGCCGTCATCAACGGTAGACCGACCTGGTTCGACAGCGCCCACACCGGCACGGAACACGTCGTAGCCGTCGTCGACGACGTGGACGCCATCGACACCGTGACGGTCGGGCGCCTCGTGCGCCACCACGCCGACATTGCCCCGCTCGGGACGAACGTCAACTTCGTTCAATCCGCCGGCCACCAGGCACTGAGAATCCGCACCTACGAACGCGGCGTCGAGGCCGAAACCCTCTCGTGCGGAAGCGGGGCCGTGGCAGCCGTCGTCGTCGCCACCATGCGCGGGCTCGTCGCAGGACGCGCCGTCACCGTCCACAACCGCGCCGGCCAGCCGCTCACCGTCCGGCCACACGACACCCGGCCGACCCGAACTCACTGGGTCGGCGGCCCGGTCACCCACACCTTCGAAGGGGTACTCGCATGACTCGCTTCCTCAACCCCAGCTCGGACGTCGCACTGCAGAAGGCCGCCGAGGAACTTCGCGAGTGGGGGCAGAGCCGCTACGGCCTCGGCGTCGCCCTCGTCTACGGGCCCGTGTCCGCCGAGGACAGGCTCTACCACTCGAAGTGCCCCGTCGAGCAGCGCTCGGTCACCGCCCTGGCTGGGGCACTGGAAGAGATCGGGGCCCGCTGGAGGGTGCTGAACCCCTGCGAGCCCGACTTCGTCGCGGAGCTGGTCGAGTACGACGTAGCCCTCTCCAACCTGCACGGCCCCTACGGCGAGGACGGCCGGCTGCAGGGCCTGCTCGACTACCTGCGCGTGCCCTACTGCGGCAGCGGAGTCGGGGCATCCGCCGTGGCCGCCGACAAGATCCTCTGCAAGCGGGTGATGCTCACCCTCGGCGTCCCCACCCCCGGCTGGTACGTCTGGTCCAGCGGTGCAGTGACCTGGAGCGGACGCCCCGTGATGGTGAAGCCACCCTTCGGCGGGTCCAGTGTCGGCATGAGCCTCGTACGCGATCCGGCGGACCTGCCCGCCGCGCTCACGGGTGCCGGCGGCGGCGAGGGCTCGGAGGTGCTCGTCGAGGAGTACGTGATGGGCACACCGATGACGGTGGGACTCCTCGAACTACCGGGCGGCTCGGTCGTCGTCTTCCCGCCACTGGCCACCGAAGCTGCCGAAGCCGACTTCTACGACGCCGACGCAAAGCTCGACGTGGCCTCCAGGAGCGCCGCCACCGTCCGCGCCGCCGAGCTGGAGCCCGAGGTGCTGGACAGGGTCACGGGGCATACCCGGACGCTGTGGGACGGACTCGGGCTGCGTGGTTCAGCACGCATCGACTTCATCCTCACCGAGGACGGCGATCCGTACGCGCTGGAGGTCAACAGCACACCGGGCATGTCCCGTGACAGCAACTTCGCGGTGGGGGCCGCGATGGTCGGACTCACGCACACGGACGTCGTGCTGGCGATGCTGCACGAGGCCGTGGCCCGCCCGCCCTACGATGTCCCTCTGCCCACTCCCGCGTTCGCCGGCACCACACGGGCTCGGGAGGCTGCCGTCTCGCCGTAGGAGCCCGCCGCTGTGCCGCGCGTCCACGATGTCCCCCTGTGCCGTCAGCTCATCGATCCCGCCGAATGGGACCTGCACGGAGGATGGGCACTCGGGGACAGGATCGACTGGTCCAACCGGGCATGCGGCCTGGCCTCGCTGAGAATGATCCTGCTCGCCTACGGACGCGAAGCGCCCACGGTCACGGAACTCCTGAAACTCGCGGTCAAGCATGAGGTGCTGACCCCGCGTGGAGCACTCCACGCGGGGATCGCGAGCCTGGCGACAGACCTCGGAGTCCCCTCGACCGCCGAGCCCGTCCCCGCCGATGACCTGACGACGCGGCTCGACCATGCGCCGCTCATCGTGTCCGTGACCGAGCAGTTCCCCGACAACGGCCGAGCCGGCGGCCACCTCGTCATCCTTCGCGGCTACGACGACGGCCCCGACCCCACGATCCATTTCCGGGACCCGTCGGCCTGGGGCCAGACCCACGATCGAGTCCCCCTCAGCCGCGTATCCGCTTCCTACACCGGCCGCGCGATCACCTTCGCGCCCCTCAATCCCCACGGAGAGTCTTGATGACCGAGACAGACGGCGACACGACCGAAGCTGCAGGCAGCCGGAGGATCGCCGTACTCGGAGAGATGCTGGAACTGGGCGACGAGTCCGTCGAAGCCCACCGCGAAGTCGGCCGTATGGCGGCCGAGAACGGCGTCGACCTCGTCGTGGCAGTCGGCGGACACCTCGCCAAGCAGTTGGCCCTCTCAGCAGGCGCGGCAGGGGTTCCGGACATTGCGCTGGTGGGCGACAACTCCACCGCTGCCGCCTACCTCACTTCCATTCTCCGCCACGGCGACGTCGTGCTCATCAAAGCCAGTCGCGGCGGTCAGCTCTGGCAGATCGCCCAGGCCCTCACCGGGCAGCCCGTCACGGGTTTGTAAGCCAGCGCCGACGAGGCTCAGCCAGCGCCTCGCCTCAGCCGACCAAAGAACTCGGGTGCACTTGCCAAGGTGATGCCCGATCCGGGACCGCCGCGCTCAGAAACGACAACTACGCGGAATCACGGCGCCAGGGTCCCCGAAGGCTCCGTACGCCCGCTTGGGGTCCAAACGGGGCCCGTACAACGGCAGTTCGGCCAGAGAACCAGTCGGAGTGACGCATACCGGCTGGGGACTGGCGCCGTAGTAGTAGTCCGGCACTCGCCCCGATCGCCACTGCCGTACCGCATCGTCACCTGCGGCTTCAGCACCATCCAAAACGGCCAGCGCCCACCCCAAGGTGAGGTCCATGGCCCCGGCCAGGGCAGCGATCGGCAGGAACAGGCGCAGCGTGCGGTTACGCAAGAGGGGGCGTCGCGTCACGCCGCTTCCTGCAGTGTGATCAGATCGCCCACCCGGACGGTACCGGCCTCCAGCACGTCCAGATAGACGCCCAGGCAGGAGAGCCGACCCAGGTCGAAGACCGGTACGCGGTGTTCGCGGGCGACGGCGCGCATGATGCCGGAGTCCGCTGGGAGTTCGTCGTGGCCGAGGGTGGGGATGACGCAGCGCGGCGTGGGGACCACGACCCGGAACAGCGCCTCGCCCACCCGCAGGCGTGATCCGAGCCAGTCGTCCTCCGGGAAGCCCGGTCCCGCATCGGTGTCGACGACCAGGTTCGGCCGGAAGCGACGCGCGTCGAAGTCCCCGGCGGGGTAGACGGTTCGCATCCGCTCCAGGGACGCCGTGGTGACCAGATGGACCTGGCCGAAGTCGAAGAACGTCCCGGCGGCCACGCTGCCCGTCGTGATGCTCTCACCAGTGGCATCGACGGACGCCGACTTCCGCACTGTCTCCGGAACGCCACCCTCGTACGTCGGCACCGCACGCTCCAGCCTGCTGTGCTCCGGTACGACGGCCGAGAGGTACACCTGTCGCCCCAGCAGCTTGGACAACTGCACGTCCAGGTCAGGGTCTTCCACCGGCAGTGCGGTGCCGTCGGGCAGGACGACCCGGACCGTGCCTGACTCGTCCAGGCGGCTTCGGCAGCGCAGCAACGCGCCCCACTTGCGCGGGTGTTTGGCGCTGCCGACCGCGCCCGTCTCGTCGAGTACGGCGTACATCCGGTCACCGTGAAGCCCGGTCTCGGTCACCGCCACGGCGATCACCGACTCGCCGAGCATCGACTTCACCGGATACCGGTACAGCGCCGCGACAGTCCCCATAGATCAATTATGGTGCTCGCCGCCCGGTCCCCGCCGGAATTTACCTTCCAGGGGGCGCTTGTTGGTCCCACCCGAGGAAGCATCCTCCCCTGTGTGGTCGGCGATGGGGAGTCCCAAGCGCCATCCGCCCTGGAGGGTGCTCACTCCCACTGGTAGGGCAGATACTTTCCGTCGAGGGTGACGACGACCCGGTCTCCGGCAGGATCGGGAACACGCTGAACATCGAGCCTGAAGTTGATCGCGCTCATGATGCCGTCACCGCATTGCTCATGGATGAGCTCCTTGATGGTCGGACCGTAGACCTGGACGATCTCGTAGAACCGATAGATCGTGGGGTCCACGGGGACAGCTACGTCCAGAGCCCCTCTGGTCGGCTGGAGTTGGAATGCCAGTGCGGCATCCTCGCCGAGTTCGAGCAGCGCCGCCGCTGTGGCCGCTTCGTCCTTGCCCATGGGGTGCTGCCCGAGCAGGGCCGCCGTGGTCCAGGCCAGGGGTTTCCCGACCGCTTCGGCCAGTTGTGCCCAGGTGACCCCGGTCATCACCTTGGCCTGGCGTACGGCCTCGGCGGCTTCCTGCTTGCTGAGCACGTGTACCTCCGTCGAGGGTGGTCATGTCGCGATTCCAGTGAGGACGACCGGCGTCGTCGCGCCTACGCCGGTCGTCCTGTCCGTCAAGGCAGCCCGGGGGTGGCCTCCACCGGTCATGTCAGGCCGAGGAACTCGTCACTTCGTGACCGAGTAGGAGTGGGCGCCGGTGCCGGCCAGGGCTCCGCCGTCGACGATCAGGTACTCGTCGCGGATCGGCCGCCCTCCGAACCAGGACTCCAGGATCTCCCGGGTGCCCGCCGCGTAGCGGGCCTGCGCGGAGAGGGAGGATCCGGAGATGTGCGGGGTCATGCCGTGGTGCGGCATCGTGCGCCAGGGGTGGTCGGCCGGGGCGGGCTGCGGGTACCAGACGTCGCCCGCGTACCCTGCCAACTGCCCGCTGCGCAGGGCCCGGTCGATGGCGTCCCGGTCGGCGATCTTCGCGCGGGCCGTGTTGATGAGGTAGGCGCCGCGCTTCATGGTCGCCAGGAGTTCGTCGCCGAACAGGCCCTCGGTCTCGGGGTGCAGCGGCGCGTTGATGGTGACGACGTCGCAGTGCGGGACCATGTCGGCCGTGCTCTCGTGCCAGACCAGTCCCAGTTCGCGCTCGATGTCCTCCGACAACCGGTGGCGGTCGGTGTAGTGGAGCTTGACGTCGAAGGGTGCGAGGCGGCGTAGTACCGCGAGGCCGATGCGTCCGGCGGCCACCGTGCCGACGTGCATGCCTTCCAGGTCGTACGACCGTGCCACGCAGTCGGCGATGTTCCAGCCGCCGTCCAGCACCACCTGGTGCGAGGGCAGGTAGTTGCGCACCAGCGACAGCGTCATCATCACCACGTGTTCGGCGACGCTGATGCTGTTGCAGTAGGTCACCTCGGCGACCGTCACCCCGTGTGCGATCGCCGCGTCGAGGTCGACGTGGTCGGAGCCGATGCCCGCGGTGATCGCCAGTTTCAGGTTCGGCGCGGCTGCGATGCGCTCGGGGGTGAGGTAGGCGGGCCAGAACGGCTGCGAGATCACGACGTCCGCGTCGGCCAGCTCACGGTCGAAGACGGACCCGGCGCCGTCCTTGTCCGAGGTGACGACGAGGGTGTGGCCGGCCTTCTCCAGGTAGGCGCGGAGGCCGAGTTCGCCGGAGACGCTGCCCAGCAGGTGTCCGGGGGTGAAGTCGATGGCCTCGGGGGTCGGCGCGGTCTGGCCGCCGGAGTAGCCGGCGATCTCGGGGATGTCGTCGCGGGCGTAGGAGGTGGGGTATCCGTCGGTCGGGTCGTCGTACAGGACGCAGAGCACCTTGGCCATGTCGCGGCTCCTCAACTTGGCGCGGAGTGGGTGCTGTTCACGATCCTCGTCACGGAACGGCCTGGTCAAAACGTTCTTCGCTATGCCGGGATAGACGGCTTCTATCAGTCGTGTCCGCCGAGGTGGGAGCGCAGTTGCCGGTCGAGGGCGTCGCGGACTCCGGCCTCGCGGGCCACGGTCACCAGGGCCTGGGCGAGGACCGGCGTGGGTTCGGTGTGGGCGATGACCAGTCCGACCCTGGGCCCGTGCGCCGGTCCCTCCAACGGCACCACCCGCATTCCTTCGGGTACGCCGAACATGTGCAGCCAGGCATGGGAGATGACGCTGGACCAGCGGCCCCCGGGGAGGTGGGCGTAGAGTCCGGCGACGCTGTCCGACTCGATGGCGGGTGCGGCCGTGGCGCCGTCGGCGGCGAAGCAGTCGTCGATGATGCGCCGGTTGCGCATGCGGGAGTTGAGCAGGCACAGGGGCAGTGCGGCGGCCTGTGACCAGCTGGCCCGCTCGGCGTCCGCGAGGGGGCCGTCGAGGGGGGTGAGCAGCATGTACCGCTCCTCGTACAGGGGGAAGCGGCGGACGTGTCGCAGGGTGTCGTCGTCGAGGTAGGTCATCGCGGCGTCGAGTTCGAACTCGGCGAGGCCGTGTCGGATCTCCTCGGAGGACAGCGACTGCAGGGTCACTCCGGCACGTGGGTGGCGTTCGCAGAAGGGGGTGGTCAGCAGGGAGGCGACGGGGAGGGCGGTGGGGACGACGCCCAGGCGCAGGGTGCCGGTCAGCCCGCCGCGCAGGAGGGACAGCTCCTGTTGCAGGGCGTCGCGTTCGGCGAGGATGCGGTGTGCCCACGCCAGGACGACCTCGCCCTCGGGGGTCAGGCCCTCGTAGCGCCGGCCGCGCCGCACGATCGACACGTCCAGCTCGCGTTCGAGGCGGCGGATCGCGGCGGACAGAGAGGGCTGGGAGACGAAGCAGGCGGCTGCCGCGCGGGCGAAGTGCCTTTCGCGGGCGAGGGCGACGAGGTACTCCAGCTGGCGCAGCAGCATGCGCGGCCTTCCTGGGCGAGTCGTCCGGTTAGGGTTCGGGGATGCCGTCGTACAGCATTGGTCAGGCCGCGCGCCTGCTGAGGGTGAGTCCGGAGACCGTGCGGCGCTGGGCCGATGCGGGACGGCTGCCGATGCGGCGGGACGGCTCGGGCAGCCGGATGATCGATGGCGAGGGCCTGGCGCGGTTCGCCAAAGAGCGGGCGGCCGATGATGAGCGGGCCGCCTCGGCGGGGCCGCCGACGTCCGTGCGCAACGCCTTGACCGGCATCGTCACGGCCCTGACCGTCGATGACGTGATAGCCCAGGTGGAGATCCACTCCGGCCCTCACCACGTGGTCTCGCTGGTGACCCGGGAAGCGGTAGAGGAACTCGGCCTCGCGGTCGGTGTCACGGTCACCGCGCGGGTGAAGTCGACGGACGTGTACGTCGGCCGCTCTTAGCGGTGGGCGCACCCGGCCCCGTCCGGCAGAGCAAGGCGGCCCACAGGTCGAGGCGGTCGGTCAGGCGGGACAGGTCGCGGCCGGTGAGGTACTCGACGCGCTGGATGCGGTAGTGGACGGTGTTGACGTGCAGGTGCAGGGTCTCGGCCGTGCGGGCCCAGGAGCCGTCGTGGGCGAGGAAAGTCTCCAGCGTCTCCAGCAGCATGGCGGCGGAGCCGTTGCCGGCCTTGTGCAGGGGGCCCAGGACGGTGCGGCTGTAGGCGGTGCGTACCTCGGCCGGTATCCCGGTCAGCAGGGTGTCGACGCTGGTGAGGGTGGCGGCGTCGGTCAGCCGGGAGGTGTCCGGCGTGGTGGTGCGGGCCGCGGCCAGGGCATAGCGGGCCCGCGCGAGTGCGGTCGGCAGGTCCGCGGGCCCGTCGACGGTTGATGCGGCGCCGCCGTGCAGCGGTGTGTCCGGCACGCAGGCCGCGAGCAGGGGCCACAGCTCCGCCACGGGGTCGTACCCGTCGGCAGGAATGACGGCGAAGCCGGTTCCGTCGGGCAGACGCCCCACCACCGCGGGCCCGGATTCGGCATGGGCGACGGCCTCCGTGAGGGCTGACACCGCGAGGTCTTCCTGCGGTGTGCCGGTGTCCGCGACCAGCACGTGGTAGGGGCCCTCGGCCGACAGGCCGCAGGCGTGCCATGCCGTTGCCACAGCGGTGTCGTCCGCTGCGGCCAGGGCGAACAGCGCACCGAGTTCGTCCGCGAGCCGGCGTTCACCCGCCCGGCCGCGGGCGTACTCCTGCCGGCAGCGGGCCAGGATCAGGGTGATCTCGTGCAGCAGGCCCGGCGGTACGGCATCGGTGTCGGGCAGATGCAGGTACCAGTGTTCGTACGGGGTGCCGGTGTCGGCCGCGATGAGGACGGTCGTTCCCGCGTCGCCGTCCGGCAGCGCGGCGGCTTCGCGGGCAGGCAGTGAGGCGGCGCCGGGTGTGGCGGCGACCGTCCGGCCCGCGGCCGTGACGAGGTAGGCGGTGACGTCACCGAGGTGGGCGAAGACCGTGGTGAGCACCGTCCGCGGGGAGGCGCTCTGTGAGATCAGCCGGTTGAGGCGGTCTCGCAGGTGGCCCGGCAGGACGTGATGGCGGGCCAGTTCGCCCCACTGCCTCAGATAAACGGTCTCCGTGATCGTGCGGAACATGAGGTGCGCGGGCACCGCCGCGACCGGCAGGCCATACCGCGCGCACGCCTCCACCAGCACCTCGGGAACCGCACCGTGCGCTTCCTCACCCGCCAGCAGCACGGCCACGTCGGCGTTCTTGAGCGCCTCCACGAACCGGTCCGCCGCCTCGTGACCGTCCTGCGCGCGCCACCAGACGAGCCCGCTGAGCACGACTTCTCCCGGCCGCACGAAGCGTGTGGGGTCTTCGAGGTCGGTCACGGTCACGCCGCAGATCTCACGCTCCAGCAAGGACGGAGGGGCCCACAGCAGGCGCAGTCCGAGGGACTCGTCCTGCAACA
Source organism: Streptomyces sp. S3(2020) (assembly GCF_013044505.1). Taxonomy (GTDB): domain Bacteria; phylum Actinomycetota; class Actinomycetes; order Streptomycetales; family Streptomycetaceae; genus Streptomyces. The sequence continues at coordinate 23,061 of NZ_JABERD010000017.1, forward strand.
GGTGTTCGACGTGCATGTGCTGGGGCTCCTTATGCTGCTGCCGGGTGGCGGGGCGGCCACCCGGCATCTCACATTCACGAGGTGTATGCGAGTAGTTGCATGGTAAGTGCCAGATCAGATGAGCGGTACGCCTCTTGGGTGATCCTCCAGATAGCGGCCCGGGAAAACTGCCGTTTCCGTACTGTGAACCAGTCGTCCAGGCCCGGTATGGGTTGATTCACTGACGGTCATGGACCTGAACACGGTGGTGGAGGTGCGCGACGCCCGGGACCCCGCGCCCTGGCGGCCCGGCGACGCCTGGCTCGGCGGCGGCACGTATCTGTTCTCCGAGCCGCAGCCGCACCTGCGCCGCCTGGTGGACCTGAGCCGGACCGGCTGGACGCCGGTGCACAGGCATCCGGACGGCTCGCTGGAGATCGCCGCCACCTGCACCATCGCCCAGCTGTCCCGGTACGCCAGAACCCTGGATGCCACGGCCGCGCCCCTGTTCGAGCAGTGCTGCCGGGCCTTCCTGGCCTCCTTCAAGATCTGGAACATGGCCACGGTCGGCGGCAACCTCTGCAACGCCCTCCCGGCCGGACCGATGATCTCGCTGACGGCCGCGCTGGACGGGGAGTGCCTGTTGCAGGCCCAGGGCGGAGTACGGCGCCGCGTGAAGGTCGCCGACTTCGTCACCGGCGCCGGCCGCAGGGCCCTCGCCGAGGGCGAGCTGCTGCGCTCGGTCACCCTGCCCGCCCGGGCGCTGGGCAGCCGTACGGCGTTCCGGCAGGCGTCCCTGTACGGGCTCGGCCGCTCCGGGGTCCTGATCATCGGCGCGCTCAACCCGGTCGACGGCTCCCTGACGGTCACGGTCACCGCTGCCACCGTCCGCCCGGTCCGGCTGTGGTTCCCGCTGCCACCGAGCGCGGACGGACTGCGTACGGCGCTCCGGTCTGCCGTCGCCGACGACGAGTGGTTCGACGACATCCACGGCCTGCCCGAGTGGCGGCGGCACATGACATACCGCTACGCGGAGGAGATCCGCCAGGAGGTGACCCGGTGAGGGTCGAGGTCAACGGACGGCCCCACGAGGAGGAGCCGCGCCCCGGTCAGTGTCTGCGCACCTACCTGCGCGAACACGGCTGGTTCGGTGTGAAGAAGGGCTGCGACGCCGGGGACTGCGGGGCCTGCACGGTCCATGTGGACGGCGAACCGGTGCACAGCTGCCTGTATCCGGCCTTCCGCGCGGACGGCCGTACGGTCACCACGGTCGAGGGCCTGGCATCGCAGGACGGCGAACTCCACCCCATACAACAGAAGTTCCTCGCCGCGCAGGGCTTCCAGTGCGGGTTCTGCACGGCCGGTTTCCTGATGACGACGGCGAAGCTCGACGAAGACCAACTGGCCGATCTACCGCGGGCGTTCAAGGGCAACCTGTGCCGCTGCACCGGCTACCGGGCCATCGAGGACGCGGTACGCGGCCGCTGCCACGTCGAGGCGCCGGGTGCCGGTGACTCCGTCGGCCGCAACCTGCCCGCCCCCGCCGGGCCCCAGGTCGTCACCGGCACCGCCCGCTACACCTTCGACATCGACGTCCCGGGCCTGCTCCACATGAAGCTGCTGCGCTCCCCGCACGCGCACGCCCGCATCACCGCCATCGACACCACGGCGGCCCTCCGAGTCCCTGGCGTGCACGCGGTGTTCACCCATCTCGACGCCCCCGAACGGCACTTCTCCACCGCCCGCCACGAACACCCGACCGAGGACCCGGACGACACCCGCGTCCTCGACGACACCGTGCGCTACATCGGGCAGCGGGTGGCGGCGGTCGTCGCGGACAGCGAGGCGGCGGCCGAGGAGGGCTGCCGGCGGATCGAGGTGACGTACGACGTCCTGCCCGCCGTACTCGACCCGGAGGCGGCGATGCGGCCGGGCGCCCCGGTCGTCCATGACAAGGACCCGGTGACGGCCCGGATCTCCCGCCCGCACGACAACGTCGTGGGCGAGGCACACGGCGAGATCGGTGACGTGGAGACAGGCTTCGCCGAGGCGGACGCCGTGTACGAGGAGACCTTCCGCACGCAGCGCGTGCAGCACGCCAGCCTGGAGACGCACGGCGCGGTGGCCTGGCTCGACGAGGACGACCGCCTCACCGTCCGCACCAGTTCGCAGACGCCGTTCCTGACCCGCCGCGCCCTGTGCGCCCTGTACGACCTGCCCGAGGACAAGGTGCGCGTGGTCGCGGGCCGGGTCGGCGGCGGTTTCGGCGGCAAGCAGGAGATGCTCGTCGAGGACATCGTGGCGCTCGCGGTACTGCGGCTGCGGCGGCCGGTGAAGCTGGAGTACACGCGCGCCGAGCAGTTCTACGGCGCCACCACCCGCCACCCGTTCACGATCGGTGTGAAGCTAGGCGCGCGGCGGGACGGCACCCTGACCGCGCTCCAGCTGCGGGTTGTGTCCAACACGGGGGCGTACGGCAACCACGGCCCCGCCGTGATGTTCCACAGCGTCGGCGAGTCGACGGCCGTCTACCGCGCCCCGCACAAGAAGGTCGACGCCTACTCCGTCTACACCCACACCGTCCCGGCGGGCGCCTTCCGGGGCTACGGCCTCGGCCAGGTGATGTTCGCGATGGAGTCGGCGCTCGACGAGCTCGCCCGCCGACTCGACCTGGACCCCCTGGAGTTCAAGGCGAAGAACATCATCGGGCCGGGCGAGCCGATGCTCACGCCCGGCGGCCACGAGGAGGATCTGCACATCGCGAGCTACGGCCTCGACCAGTGCCTGGAGATCGTCCGCCGGGCACAGGCGGAACCGGCCGGCGAGGCTCCCGAGGGCTGGCTGGTCGGCGAGGGCACCGCACTGGCGATGATCGCGACCGGACCGCCCGGCGGCCACATCGCCGACGTGAAAGCGGCCCTGCTCCCCGACGGCAGCTTCGATCTCGCCGTCGGCACCGCCGAGTTCGGCAACGGCACCACGACCGTGCACCGGCAGATCGCCGCCGGTGAACTCGCCACCACCGTCGACCGCATCACCGTCCGCCAGTCCGACACCGACGTCGTACGCCACGACACCGGCGCCTTCGCCTCCACCGGCGTCGTCGTCGCGGGCAAAGCCACCCTCCGCGCCTCCCGCGCCCTGGCCGACCTGCTCCTCGACTTCACCGCCGCGCATCTACGGGTGCCGCGCGCCGAGTGCCGGCTGGCGGAGGAGGCGGTGCTGCACCCGGGCGGCCGGCTACCGCTGAAGGAGGTGTACGAGGCCGCCCGCGCGGTCGGTGCGGAGCTGACCGCCGACGGCCACTTCGGCGGTACCCCGCGCTCGGTCGCCTTCAACGCCCAGTGGTTCCGCATCGCCGTGGACCCCGGCACCGGCGAGATGCGCATCCTGCGCAGTGTGCACGCGGCCGACGCGGGCAAGGTCATGAACCCCATGCAGTGCCGGGGCCAGGTCGAAGGCGGCATCGCCCAGGCCCTCGGCGCCACCCTCTTCGAGAACGTCCGCATCGACGAGCACGGCGCCGTGGAGACGGCCGCCTTCCGCCGCTACCGGCTCCCCCAGTACGCCGATGTCCCGCGCACCGAGGTCCACTTCATGGAGACCACGGACGCGATCGGCCCGCTCGGCGCCAAGTCGATGAGCGAGAGCCCCTTCAACCCGGTCGCCCCCGCCTTCGCCAACGCGCTGCGCGACGCGACCGGCGTCCGCTTCACCGAACTCCCGCTGACCCGGGACCGGGTGTGGCTCGGCCTACGGGATCACAACGTCAGCAGCTCCTCGTAGAAGCCGCCGAACTCCCGCTCCCGGTCGATGAGATGGATCTCCAGGATCCAGTGGCAGCGGCGCCCGGCCTTGTCGGTGCGCCGCATCGGGGTGTCGTTGTCCGCGGTGACGTACGACTCGACGTCCGCGCCGTCGATCTTCTCGTGCGGGAACTCGCCGACCAGATGCCCGGCGTGCCAGCCGCCCAGCTCCCAGCCCGCCTCGGCGGCCAGCCGCTCGACCTCGGCGTACAGCCGCTTCCCCGTGATCTCCGGATCTTCGTCGAAGAACCGCTTTCCGGCGGCGAAAATCGTCGCCAGGTCGTCGCGCAGCCGGCGCTTGGCCGGGTCGTCGCCGAGGACGAAGGTCCGCCCGAAGTCGGCCTCGTACTCCTCGAAGACCACGGCGTCCGGGCGTTCGCCGTAGGCCCGCAGGACGTCGGTGACGATCTCGATGCCGCGCCGGTCGAACTGCTCGATCCAGTCGTCCCGCATGGGGCCTTCGTCGACGCCGGTCAGGTCCTCGACTTCGGGACCGTGCCCGGCGATGAGCAGGCGCCGTACCCCGGACCACATCGCGGCGCCGTAGCACATCACGCAGGTGCGCCAGTTGACGACGAGTTCCAGCGCGGGTCCTCCGGGGGCTCCCAGGTCACAGGTGCCGTGGCCGGTCTCGGTCTCGGTCTCGACTACGAGGGTGGCGAAGGGGCCGCCGGTGCCTTCCTGGTGGTTGCGGTTGACGAGGCGGACGCGGTCCTCGTCGTGACCAGGGTCTCGGGGGCGTCGGCGAGTTCGGAGGTCACCCAGTCGGGCAGCTGGACACCGAAGTGGGTGGGCAGGGCAGGGCAGAAGACATGGTGGTCCTCACAGGGGGCGAGCGGAGATGGAGCGATGGGCACGCGGAGGCATTCAGACGTCTCTCCGGCCATGGGCGATGCGCCCGCTGCTCCATGCCCGCTGGCGGGCGCCGCGCCGGGGGTTGCGTCGCGGTTTCCCATGATCACCGGGACTGCGCACCAGCCGTACGGATCCCGTGTCACCCCGCGAGGAGCAGCAGGGGGACGGGCTGTCCGGGCTGCCAGTCGGGCGGTACGGCGGCGAGGGCGTCCGCGAGGGCGGCACCGTGCAGGAACGCGGGGCGGTGGCCGCCCACCGGGTGAGCGGTGACGCCGTCCCAGCTGACCGGGATCAGCCGGGTACGGCCCGGCGCGGTACGGATGTCGCCGGCGAGCAGGGTGTGGGCGGCAACCAGGGCGGCGTACGGGTTGCCGGGCAGGCCCAGGACCCAGTGCCCGTTCGGGAGCTGGGCCAGGAGTTGCGGGTGGCCGGGGCGGCAGGCGACCGCGTCGACCACCCAGCGGGCGTCCGCGTCGGCCAGCAGCATCCGCAGCTGATCGGTGGCACCGACGGAGGTGGAGCCGGTCACCACGGTGACATCCGCGTCGGAGGACAGCCGGGTGTGGACGGCCGTGGCCAGGGAGCCGGTGGGCTGGTCGGGTACGTGGTGAACGTCAGTCGTTTCGCCGCCCATCACCTGGATCAAGGGTGGAAGAAGCGGGCCGAGGGCGTCGCGTACACGGCCCGGGCCGGGGCGGCCGGTGTGGGTGAGTTCGTCGCCGGTGACCAGGATCCGTACCCAGGGGCGGGGCCGTACGGGAAGTGTGTCGTGGCCGGAGGCCGCGGCCAGGCCGAGCAGGGCGGGGCCGATGCGGGTGCCGGCCGGAGCCAGGGGCGAACCGGCCGGAGCGTCTTCGCCGGCGCGGCGGATGTGCTTGCCCTCGGCCGGGGACGGGCCCCGTACGAGCGGGCCGGACCGCTCGACGCGCTCCAGCGGAATCACCGCCCGCGCTCCGACGGGAACCGCTGCCCCCGTCGAGATCTCGACCGCCTCACCCGTGCCCAGCGGCCCGCCGGTCCAGGCGCCGCCCGCCCGCACCATGCCTCGCACCCGCCAGGGCCCGGCCCCGGGACCGACCGCGTAGCCGTCCATCGCGGCGGTGTCGAAGCCCGGCATCGGCTGCGGGGTGCGCAGCACGTCGGCCAAGGCCAGCCCTGCCGCCCTGGCCAGCGGTACGTGCTGGGCGGGCAGCAGGGCCGGGGCCGCGTGGGCGCGTTCGCGTGCGCTCTCCCACGGCAGGTCGCGGCAGGAGGCGGGCGGCGCGGGCGCGGTGGCGAGGACGGTCATGCCGACCACCGTCGCGGTGCCGTTTTACCGTGCGCCGCACGCGGGGTTGCCGCTGTGGCACGGGCCGTTCACGTCCGTTCCGGCCGGGATGTGAGGTTCAGGGGCTGACGATCAGCCGGGCCGCTCCGTGGAACTCCGGCTGGGTGCGGAGGTGCCCGTACCGTTCGTCCCAGGCACCGGAGGCGAGGTCGGCGGCGAGCCGGTCCACCGCGCGTTCCTCGGCACCGGGTTCAAGGAAGGTCCACGCGGACTGGGCCCGGCGTACGGCGGGGTCGAGGAAGGACTCGGGGCGGGCGTAGTACGCCTCGGTGAAACCGTCCACGCAGTCGACGGGGATCGGCACCGTGCGTACCCGCGTGCCGGGGCCGAGCGCGCCGGTGATGATGCCGATGGCGGGGTAGCGGGCGGCCTCCGCGCCGCGGAGTTCGGGCGCGTAGTCCCTCAGCCACAGCCGGCTCAACTCGTCGCCGTCGAAGGTCAGCACGACCACCGGGCCGCGCGCGACGCGCCGCATCTCCCGCAGGCCGGCCACGACGTCCGGCCACTGGTGCACGGTCACCATCGCCATGGCAGCGTCCACCGAGTCGTCGTCGAAGGGCAGGTCCTCGGCCACGCCGTCGATGGCGGGCGCCAGATGCGCCGGGCGCTGCGCCCGCATCGCCGCGGACGGCTCGACAGGCAGGACATGCCGGTCCAGCGGTTCATAACTCCCGGCGCCTGCACCGACGTTGACGACCGTACGGGCATCACCGAGCGCGTCATGGACCAGCGCGGCTATGCGCGGGTCGGTGCTGCGGGTAAGGCTGTAGGCGCTGCCGACCAGCCCGTAGTCGGTGTCGCCCTTGACCTGGGACATGCGTCTCCTCTCCATGTCGACCGCCGGCCGATCGACGACAGGCTCATTCGTGGCCGCGGATCGCCCGTGCCAGGAAGTGGTGCGGGGCGTCCTCGTAGCAGTCCAGGCCCCAGCCCGCCGTCTCCAGTGCGGGACGCAGGTTCTCCTCGGCCAGTGGGTCGGCCGGGTCGAGGGGGCGGCCGTGGCGGGCGGCGCGTTCGGCGCGGCCGGAGGGGTGGAAGAGGAGGAGGACACCGTCGGAGGCGGTCACACGGGCCCATTCGCGCAGGGCTGTCGGCGGGTCGGGGACGTGGTTGATCAGGCCGGCGCTGAAGATGCCGTCCAACACGCCTGCGGGCAGCGGGAGTCGGCAGGCGTCGGCCAGCAGAAGGCCGGTGCGTCCCCGTCGTGCGGCGTCGGTGAGCATCGCCGGGGTGAGGTCGGCGCCGAGCACGACACCCTCGGCGCCGACCTGCGCGCGAAGGGCGGGCAGGGCTCGGCCGCTGCCACAGCCCACGTCCATGGCACGCTGTCCGGGGCGCAGTCCGATGCGAGCCACGGCTGCCGCGTAGACCGGGTTGTCGGCGGCGAAGCGCTCCTCCCAGTCGGCCGCGCGGGGAGTGAAGAAGGTCCGCGTCGCGGTCAGGGCGGACCGGTCGACGACGAGTTCGGCGAAGCGTGCGAAGACGGCGTCCCGTCCCGGGGCCAAGGCCGCGAGTTCCGCCGCGGCGGACACGACGAGGTCCGGCGCCTGTGCCGCCTCGTCCGGGAAGGCAGTGACGAAGGCTTCGACGGCTGCCTTGTCCACCTCCAGGTGGAACTGGAGTCCCCAGGCCGCGCCGCCGATCCGGAATGCCTGCACCGGGTAGCGGTCGCAGGAAGCCAGCACAACGGCGTCCGGAGCTAGGTCCATAGTGTCGTGATGCCAGTGCAGGACACGGAGTTGGGCCGGTGCGCCGCCAAGGAGCGGGTCGGAGGTTCCCGACGTGTGTACCTGGCCCCAGCCGACCTGCGCCCCGGGTCCCGGGCGGACCGTCCCGCCTGCCGCCACCGCCAGCAACTGCGCGCCCAGGCACACTCCGAGCACCGGCACCTCGGCCTCCAGCGCCGCCCTCAGCAGGGCCAGTTCGGCATCCCGGGAGGGAAAGTCCTCGTATGCGGCGGCCGGGCCGCCCATCACCACCAGGGCGGCGGTCCCGTCCAGGGTCTGCGGCACCGGGTCGCCCGCCCAGATACGGCACGTCCGCAGCCGCAGCCCGGCCGCCTCCAGTGCCGTACCGATGGCGTACGGCCCCTCGTGCGGCGTGTGTTCCAGGACCAGGGCCTCCGCCGTCACCGGGTCGTGCTGCACCGTGCTGCTCTCCTCGCCGTCAGGTCCACGCGGTGTAGCCGCCGTCCACGTGGATCGCCTTGATGCCGCTGATGTAGCGGGCACCGCAGCGGTCCTGGGGCAGGACGAGTTGGGCGCCCGCGCGATCCAGCGGGGTGTCGTCCAGGGTGGCCGCGAGGAGGACGGGGGCGCGGCCGAAGTCGGGGTCTATCTCGGCCCAGGACAGCAGGGTGCGGTGGCCGTCGGCGCCGCGTATGGCGATCAGGAAGCGGAGGCGGTCCTTGCGGCGGGCCGGGTCGAAAGCCGGGCCCGCGTCGGTGAGAACGTCGTGCAGGAGCGGTCCGGTGAAGCGGTGGTGCTGGATACCGCTGGTCGCGCACTCGAAGGCGACCTCGGCCGTGTGCTGGGGCCAGCCGAGCAGGTCGGGCACCGTGAGCCGGGACGGTCGGTCCAGGTCGCCGGTGAGGACGAGTTCCGCCGCGGATCCGGCGGCCGTACGGGCAGCTGCGAGGGTCTGGCTCACTGGCTACCACCTCCCGGATGACCGTACCCGGACCGGCCTCACATACAAACGCACATGCCAACCTGATAGATCACGATTCCGGCTCATGCCACGTGCCAGAGGGTATCTACCTTGCATCTGCGGCTTACCATCAGCGCATGCACACCTACCGGATCGGGGACGCGGCCGCCTTACTGGGCGTGAGCCCCGACACCGTGCGGCGTCTGGTCGACGGCGGGAAACTGATCGCCGAACGTGACGAGCTGGGCCGTCGGATCATTCCGGGGCCGTCACTCGCGGCCTACGCCCGCGAGACGCACCGGGCCGAACGGGAGTCCACCGGCTCCTCGGCCCGCAACCGCTTCTCCGGCATCGTCACCGAGGTGATCCTCGGGGACGTGTCGGCGCAGGTGGAGATCCAGGCCGGACCGTTCCGGGTGGTGGCGCTGGTCAGCCGCGAGTCGGCTGAGGAGCTGAAGCTGGAGCCCGGTGTTCCGGCGGTTGCCGTGATCAAGTCGACCAACGTGGTCGTCGAGAGACCGTAGTTGAGTCCGTCAGGACCTTGAGGAGTAGACCCGTGATGACCCGTTCTGTGCGCACCCGTCGGCCCGTGCAGCTGGCCGCTTTCGGAGCCGCCGCGTTGCTGGCGCTGAGTGCCTGCTCGTCCTCCGACGACTCCGGCTCCGCGAAGTCGGACCCGTCGGCGTCGGCCTCGACGAAGATCTCCGGTGACATCACGGTGTTCGCCGCGGCCTCCCTCAAGGAGAGCTTCGAGACCCTGGGCAAGCAGTTCGAGGAGGCCCACCCGGGCACGAAGGTCACCTTCAGCTTCGGCGGCAGCGACTCCCTGGCCGCGTCCATCACCGGCGGCGCCCCGGCCGACGTCTTCGCCTCCGCCAGCCCCAAGACGATGAAGATCGTCACGGACGCCGGCGACAACTCCGGTACGCCCGCCACCTTCGTCCGCAACCAGCTGGAGATCGCCACCCTGCCGGGCAACCCCGACAAGGTCGACTCGCTGAAGGACCTCACGAACTCCGACCTGAAGGTCGTCCTGTGCGACAAGGAGGTGCCGTGCGGGGCCGCCGCGCAGAAGGCCCTGGACGCCAGCAAGCTGAAGCTCACCCCGGTCTCCTACGAGGAGGACGTCAAGTCCGCCCTCAACAAGGTCGTCCTGAAGGAGGCCGACGCCGCCGTCGTCTACAAGACCGACGTGAAGGCAGCCGGTGACAAGGTGGAAGGCGTGGAGTTCCCCGAGTCCGCCGACGCCATCAACGACTACCCCATCACCCTCCTCAAGGAATCCAAGAACACCGCGACCGCCGAGGCGTTCATCGCGCTCGTGCAGTCCACCGAAGGCCAGAAGGTCCTGACCGCAGCCGGCTTCCTCAACCCGTGACCTCCCTATCCCCGGGCAAGGCCGACGCCGCGGACACCCTCACCGGTGGCCCGCGGCGCCGCCGCGTCCTCAGGGGCGGTGCGCCGCTGCCCCTGCTCGTCCCCGCCCTGCTCGGCCTGGCCTTCCTGACCCTGCCGTTGATCGCTCTTCTCGTACGGGCTCCCTGGCGCAGCATGCCCGACCTGCTGACCAGCGCCGAGGTGTGGCAGGCCCTCCGGCTCTCCCTGCTCTGTGCGACGGCCGCCACCGTCGTGAGCCTGGTGATCGGGGTGCCGCTGGCCTGGCTGCTGGCCCGGGTGGAGTTCCCCGGCCGTGGCCTCGTACGGGCCCTGGTCACCCTGCCGCTGGTACTGCCGCCGGTGGTCGGCGGTGTGGCGCTGCTGATGGCGCTGGGCCGCAACGGCGTGGTGGGCAAGTGGCTGGACGCCTGGTTCGGGATCACGCTCCCCTTCACCACGACGGGCGTCGTGGTCGCGGAGGCGTTCGTGGCGATGCCGTTCCTGGTGATCAGCGTCGAGGGCACACTGCGCGCCGCCGACCCCCGCTACGAGGAAGCGGCCGCCACTCTCGGCGCGTCCCGCTTCACCGCGTTCCGCCGGGTGACCCTCCCTCTGATCGCCCCCGGCATCGCCGCAGGTGCCGTGCTGGCCTGGGCCCGCGCGCTGGGCGAGTTCGGCGCCACGATCACCTTCGCCGGCAACTTCCCCGGACGTACCCAGACCATGCCGCTCGCCGTCTACCTGGCACTCCAGAGCGACCCGGAGGCGGCCATCGCCCTCAGCCTCGTCCTGCTGGCCGTGTCCATCGCGGTACTGGCCGGCCTGCGCGACCGATGGATGGCAGCAGGATGACCGAGACACACGACGCCCCCACCGACGTCCACGCCCGCGCTTGTGCCGAGGGCCTCGACGCCCACCTCGTCGTCGCCCGCGGCACCTTCCGCCTCGACGTGGCCCTCACGGCGGCGCCCGGTGACGTGGTCGCGCTCCTCGGCCCCAACGGCGCCGGCAAGACGACCGCCCTGCGCGCCCTCGCCGGACTCGTCCCGCTCAGTGACGGCCATCTGCGGCTGGACGGAACGGAGTTGGACCGCACACCTCCGGAGTCCCGCCCCGTCGGGGTCGTCTTCCAGGACTACCTGCTCTTCCCTCACCTCACCGCCCTCGACAACGTGGCCTTCGGCCCGCGCTGCCACGGGGCGAGCAAGGCGGAGGCACGCGCCGAGGCCGCCGTATGGCTGGAGCGGATGGGCCTGTCCGAGCACGCGTCGGCAAAGCCCCGCCGTCTCTCCGGCGGTCAGGCCCAACGCGTCGCGCTCGCCCGCGCGCTGGCCACCCGGCCACGTCTGCTGCTCCTCGACGAACCCCTGGCAGCTCTGGACGCCCGCACCCGCCTCGACGTCCGCGCCCAACTCCGCCGCCACCTCGCCGAGTTCGAGGCAGTCGCCGTACTGGTCACCCACGACCCGCTGGACGCGATGGTCCTGGCCGACCGCCTGATCGTCATCGAGGACGGCCACATCGTCCAGGAGGGCACCCCGGCCGACATCGCCCGCCGCCCTCGTACGGACTACATCGCCCACCTGGTCGGCCTCAACCTGTACCGGGGCGAGGCCGAAGGACACACCGTCCGCGTCGGCAGCGGGACCGAGGTGACGACCACGGAGAACCTCACCGGCCCGGCCTTCGTCGCCTTCCCGCCCAGCGCGGTCACCCTCCACCGCGACCGCCCGACCGGCTCCAGCGCCCGCAATCTGTGGCGCTGCGAGGTCGCCGGACTGGAGACCCACGGCGACCAGATCCGCACCGCCCTCACCGGCGAACTGCCTCTCGCGGCCGATCTCACCACTGTTGCCGCCGCCGAGCTCGATCTGCATCCGGGCGCGGAGGTCTGGGCAACGGTGAAGGCGGCACAGACCCACGCCTATCCCGCCTGAACAAGCCGAAGGACCGGATCTGCGAGGGCCTTTGCGCCCTTTGCCTAGCGGTTGCGATGACGCACGCACGGAAGGGATCGTCGCCGGACTACGGTGGGCCGCACAGCACCCCCAAAGATGCACAAAAACCCCTAACTCTGCGAGGCGTCCCACCATGAGCCTGAGCATCCGCAACCAGTTCCCCGGCACCGTCACCGCCATCACCCCCGGCGAGGTCATGGCCACGGTCAAGGTCCACCTCGACGGCGGCCAGGACGTCACCGCCGCCATCACCCTCGACGCCGTCAAGGACCTCGGCCTCGCCGAAGGCTCCACCGTGCGCACCCTGGTCAAGGCGACGGAGGTGTCGCTGGCCACCGGCAGCGTGGAGGGCCTGTCCATCCGCAACCGGCTCGCGGGCACCGTGCGCGAGGTCGCGACGGGCGCCGCGATGGCCTCGGTGCGGGTCGCGGTCGACGGCGCCGAGCTGACCGCCGCGATCACCAAGGACGCTGTCACCGACCTCGGCCTGGCGGAGGGCTCCGCGGTCACCGCGCTGTTCAAGTCGACGGAGGTCTCGCTCGCCACCGCATGAGGCGAGGCGTGGGGCCGCTGCGCCGCGGGGGCGGGTGCGCCGTACTCTGCTCGGAGAGAGAGCACCGAGGCAGAGAGCGAGCAGGACGTGACAGGCAACGGCCCGGACGCGCCGCCCCGCCGCATCCCGCCGGGCCAGCGACTGGTGCAGGGCTGGCCCGTCTCGCACTACGGCCCGGTCCCCCGCTTCCGCCCCGAGCGCTGGAACCTGCGCGTCCACGGCGCCACCGCCTCCGGCGCCGAACGGACCTGGGCCTTCGACGACCTCACCGCGCTCCCCCACGTCACTGTGATCGCCGACCTGCACTGCGCCTCCGGGCCCACCTCGACCGACCACGAGTGGTACGGCATCCCCGCCACCGCCATCACCGAACTGGTCCCGCCCGCGCCGGACGTCACCCATGTCATGGCCTGGGCGGAGTACGGCTACGGAGCCAACCTCCGCCTCGCCGACTTCACCGCCCCCGAGACGATCCTGGCCACCCACCACAACGGCGAGCCCCTCACCGCCGAACACGGCTTCCCGCTGCGTCTGGTCGTCCCCCACCTCTACGGCTACAAGAGCCCCAAGTGGCTGCGCGCCATCGAGTACCTCACCGAGGACCGGCGCGGCTTCTGGGAGGAACGCGGCTACCACAACCTCGCGGACCCCTGGAAGGAACAGCGCTACTCCCACCAGGAGGCTCCCGGCGAAGGACCCGGCCAGGACGGCTAGTCGGGCGCCCCGAAGGTGGTCTCGATCCACCGGGCGTCCGTCAGATACCGCTGGTCGTGTCCCTCGGCTACGTGCCTGAGCACAGCCGGATGACCCGCCGCGGCCTCGGCGTACATCCATTCCACCAGCGCTCGCAGCCGCGCACCCGCGACGGCCGGAAGTGCGGCCCGCTCCTGTTCGGACAGCCCGTACGCGTCGGCGAACAGCGCCAGTCGGCGCCGGGCCTCGGGAACCGACAACGTGGGCTCGGCCGCGTCCGGCGCGTACAGCGGCACGAAACGGTACGCGGTGTACGCCACGTCCCACAGCCGCGGCCCCGGATGGGCGGTGTCGAAGTCGATGAATGCGACGGGCAGTTGGTCTCGGAACACCGTGTTGTACGTGGCCGCGTCACCGTGGCAGATCACCTCCACGGGCTCGCGGGGCGGAAATTGCCACACGTCGTCCGGCCGCCGTACGAAGCCCGCCGAGGCGTCATGGAGCCCGCTGAGCAGTCGCGCGACGGCGATCAGTGACGCGTCGCTGCGCACCTGAGGTGCCCAGAAATCGTGCCCGACCTCTCCCGGCAGGAACTCGACGATCTCCTCGTCGCCGTTCTCGCTCAGCCCGTAGGGCCGCGGCGGCTCCACCGCCATGCACCGCGACACCGCGGTCGGCGGGCGCCTGCGCGTCTCCGCCCCACGCAACCTCTTCCCCCTCCTCCCGGCCGAGCACGTCCTCGTGGCGGGCGGCATCGGCATCACGCCGCTGCTGTCCATGGCCGAGGAACTGGCCCAGCGCGAAGCCGACTTCGTCCTGCACTACGCGACGGCTGCCGATTCAACACTGCTGGAGCGCCTCAAGGAATCGCCGTTCGCCGACTGTGTCCACCTCCACGGAAGCGGCAAAGGCGACACCATCCGCACCGGCCTGCCCACCGACCTGAGCAGCTCCGACCCGGCCGCCCTCGTCTACGTCTGCGGACCGGACGGCTTCATGCGCCACGTGCCCGAGGCCGCGACAGCGGCGGGCTGGCAACCCGACCAACTTCACCTCGAACGCTTCGCCCCGGCCGCCCGCGAACCCGACCCGATCACCGACGGCGAGTTCCGCGTCCGCGTCGCCAGCAACCCCGTACCCGCCGAGATGACCATCGCCGAGGTCCTCACCGCCAACGGAGTCGAGGTCGAACTCTCCTGCGAATAGGGCATGTGCGGCGCCTGCCTCACCCCCGTCCTGTCCGGGGAGCCCGACCACCGCGACGAGGTGCAGGCGGACGAGGAACGGGCCGCGAACACCCAGATCACCATCTGCTGTTCGCGGTCCCGGAGCGCGGAACTCGTCCTCGGGCTCTGACGTCAGCCGTCAGCGGGCTACGGCCACAGCAGGTGCCGCTCCCAGGGGGTGTGGCGGTCTGCGCGCTCATAGCGGAGCCGGTTGTGGAGGCGATCCTTGTCCGCCTGCCAGAACTCGATCTGAGACGGGACGAGGGTGTAGAGCGTCCACTCGGCACTGACCAGGTCGGGCTCGGCCTCGATGCGGGCCAGTGCGGCACGGAAGGCACCCTCGCGTTCCCCGGGGGTGTCCAGGTGGTCGCTCTGGCGGCCCAGCAGCACCTCGGCGCGGGCGGAGGGCGCCCTGGCCAGCAGGTCGGCGGCGCTCTGCTCGGGGGACGCCGGCTCGACGCCGCCCCGCACCCGGACCTGGCGTCCCAGCTGCGGCCAGTAGAAGGTGAGTGCGGCGAGCGGCCGGTCGGCCAGCTGGCGGCCCTTGGGGCTGCCGGCGTGGACGGCGAACTGCCAGCCGTCGCCGTCCACGTTCTTCAGGATGAGCACGCGGGCGTCCGGACCGCCGTCCTCGCCCACCGTCGAGAGGGTCATGGCGTGCGCGTCGGGCACACCGGCGGCGACGGCCTCGCGCAGCCAGTCGAGGAACAGGTCGACCGGGTCGGCCGGGGCGTCTGCCGGGTCGAAGTCCGCGAGCGATCCGGCGAACACTTCGAGGCTCCGCAGCCACTCCCGCACGCTCACCGGCCGCGTGCTCGCGCGGTCCAGATACACCCACGCGCGGGTTCCCGAGCGCAGGGTCACCTCGACGCGGGCGTAGTCGTCGACCTCGTAGGCGTCGGCCGCGGCCAGCTCGGCGTCGGTGATCGCGAAGACGTGCCCCTCGGCGGCATCCTCCGGGTCGGGCGAGGTGACGACCATGGGGTGCTGGTCGGTGCCGCTGGCCCGGATCACGGCGGGGTCGGTGATCCGGACGGTCGTCATGCGGTGGCCGGGCAAGGAGTCGGGGCGGCCGTCGAGCAGACGGCCGAACTGGGAGAGCTGGACTTCGGGCTGTTGCAGGGTGCCGTAGGAGAAGAGGTGATGGACGGGCCGGTCGGCCATGGGGCGAACTCTCCTTCAGGGGATGGACGGACGGGTGCGGGCAAAGTCCGCAGCCAGACGCAGGGTCTCGGCGACCGCCTGCGGGATGTCGACGACGGGGAACAGGGTGTGGCGTACGGTCCGTTCGGCGTCGGCGATCAGGATCAGGCGCTTGTGGCGGAGCCGGCCCGCGCCGCGGAACACCGGCAGCCGCAGGGCCGCCGCCAACTGGTGGGCCGCGTCGGAGAGAAGCGGGAACGGGACGTCCTCCGCCTTGGCGAACTGCTCCTGCTCGTAGGTGAGTTGGGTGCTGATCCCGCGTACGGCCACGTCCGCTCGCCGGAAATCCGGCCAGGCGTCGCGGAAGTGCCGGTTCTCCAGGGTGCAGCCAGAGGCTCCGGGAATCGGCGGCTCGCCCCAGTCGACGCCCGTGCCGGGGTAGGTGAACAGCACGGTGGCGCGGGAGTCCGGCGGGACGAGGGGCTCCTGCCGCGTGCCGGGCAGTTCAAGGTCGTCCGGCAGACGGGTACCTGCCAGGGCATGCACGCGCGCGTGCTCGGCGCCGTCCGCCTCCGCTGTCGCGGTGAGGCTCCCGTCGCCCAGCACCCACCGGTCGCCCCAGTCCTGCATCGCGACCAGCACCGGCACCAGCGCGATACCGGCGTCGGTGAGCAGGTACTCGTAGCGCACCGGCCGCCGCTGGTAGAGGCTGCGGCGCAGCACCCCGCGCTGCACGAGCCTGCCGAGCCGTTCGGTGAGGACGTTGCGGGAGAGGCCGATCTCGGCGGCCAGTGCGTCGAAACGGACATGCCCGCGGGCGATCTCCCGCAGCACGAGCACGTTCCACCAGTCCCCCAGGACGACGGCTGCCTGGGCGATGCCGCAGGTCTCGTCGGCGTTGTGCATCCTCATGAGCCCATAGTAGGTTCTCTTTCAGGACTCACTTTGTTTCTTGCGGGAACTTAACTCCGTCGTGACCAGCACGCGGACCGAACGTGAGGAGTCACACCGTGCCCGTCGTCATCAGCCAGGTGGTCGGACGAGAGATCCTCGACAGCCGGGGCAACCCCACCGTCGAAGTCGACGTCGTCCTCTCCGACGGATCACTCGGCCGGGCAGCCGTACCGTCCGGCGCCTCCACCGGGGCCCGTGAGGCGGTGGAACTGCGCGACGGCGACCCGGCCCGCTTCCACGGCAAGGGGGTTCGGCGGGCCGTGGACGCGGTCAACGACTCCATCTCCGACGCGGTGGTCGGCCTGTCCGCCGACGACCAGGCGACCGTCGACGCCGCCCTGATCGACCTGGACGGCACCGCCGACAAGAGCCGCCTCGGCGCCAACGCCATCCTCGGCGTCTCCCTGGCCACCGCCAAGGCCGCAGCGGCCTCCCACCGGCTGCCGCTGTACCGCTACGTCGGCGGAGTCGACGCCCGCCTGCTCCCCGTCCCGATGATGAACATCGTCAACGGCGGCGCCCACGCGGACAATCCGCTGGACTTCCAGGAATTCATGATCGCCCCGATCGGCGCCTCGACCTTCGCCGAGGCCGTCCGGATGGGCTCGGAGGTCTTCCACACCCTGCGCGCCAGCCTGCTCGCCGCCGGCCACAGCGTGAACGTCGGCGACGAGGGCGGCTTCGCACCCGACCTGCGTACCGCCGAGGAGGCCCTGGACTTCGTCGTACGGGCCGTCGAGCAGACCGGCTACAAGCCCGGCAGTGACATCACGATCGTGATCGACCCGGCAAGCTCGGAGTTCTTCCACGACGGCGTGTACGACTACGCGGGCGAGGGCGTGCGTCGTACCCCCGTCGAACACGCCGCATACCTGGCGGGGTTGGTCGACCGTTATCCCGTGGCCTCCATCGAGGACCCGATGGCCGAGGACGACCACGCGGGCTGGCGCGACCTGACCGCCCGGCTCGGCGACCGCTGTCAGCTCACCGGCGACGACGTCTTCTGCACCAACGAGACCCTGCTGCGGGCCGGCATCCGCGACGGCATCGCCAACTCCGTCCTGGTGAAGGTCAACCAGATCGGCACCCTCACCGAGACCCTGGCCACCGTCGCCACCGCCCACCGCGCGGGCTACACCGTCGTCATGTCCCACCGCTCCGGCGAGACCGAGGACACCACCATCGCCGACCTCGCCGTCGCCACCGGCTGCGGCCAGATCAAGACCGGATCGCTGTCCCGCGCCGACCGGACCGCCAAATACAACCAACTCATCCGCATTGAAGAGGAGTTGGGCACCCAGGCACGCTACGCGGGCGCCGCTGCTCTCGGGTTGCGCCGCTGAGAGCGGCGCAACCCTCGAAGACCCGGCCTCACGGGTTGAGGAAGCCGGCTGCGGTCAGGACCTTCTGGCCTTCGGTGGACTGCACGAGCGCGATGAACGCCTCGGCGGTCGCGGTGTTCTTGGATTCCTTGAGCAGAGTGATGGGGTAGTCGTTGATGGCGTCGGCGGACTCGGGGAACTCCACGCCTTCCACCTTGTCACCGGCTGCCTTGACGTCGGTCTTGTAGACGACGGCGGCGTCGGCCTCCTTCAGGACGACCTTGTTGAGGGCGGACTTGACGTCCTCCTCGTAGGAGACCGGCGTGAGCTTCAGCTTGCTGGCGTCCAGGGCCTTCTGCGCGGCGGCCCCGCACGGCACCTCCTTGTCGCACAGGACGACCTTCAGGTCGGAGTTCGTGAGGTCCTTCAGCGAGTCGACCTTGTCGGGGTTGCCCGGCAGGGTGGCGATCTCCAGCTGGTTGCGGACGAAGGTGGCGGGCGTACCGGAGTTGTCGCCGGCGTCCGTGACGATCTTCATCGTCTTGGGGCTGGCGGAGGCGAAGACGTCCGCCGGGGCGCCGCCGGTGATGGACGCGGCCAGGGAGTCGCTGCCGCCGAAGCTGAAGGTGACCTTCGTGCCCGGGTGGGCCTCCTCGAACTCCTTGCCCAAGGTCTCGAAGCTCTCCTTGAGGGAGGCCGCGGCGAACACCGTGATGTCACCGGAGATCTTCGTCGAGGCCGACGCCGACGGGTCCGACTTCGCGGAGCCGGAGTCGTCGGAGGACGAACAGGCACTCCGGGTATCCCGACTCGCGGCCCCAGTGGACCACTCACGGTTGCAGGTCAGCGCCGGACTTTCACCGGCTTCCCCCAGTCGCGCGCCTGTGCAGTTGTGGGTTTGCCTTACGCGTAGGTACTCACCGGCTGGTGCCGTACCGGACACGAAGTCCTGGAATCCTAGGACGAGTCGAAGCGACTCGCCAGAGTGCAGCGATCGTAGACCGCCCCCTCGCTCCTCGAGGCGTCAGCGAGCGCGGATCACTCCGGCCGGTATTCGGCCCAGGTCTTGGGTGTCTCGGAGACCCTGACCGCTGTCAGCTCCGGGAAGCGCTCGGTCCAGAGGTCGAAGATCCATACGGCGAGATTCTCCGCCGACGGCGAGACACCCCCCCCCATCGCCTCATTCAGGTGACGGTGGTCGAGGGTGTCCTCCATCCACTTCTTGAAGGCATCGAGCTCGTGGTAGTCGCGGACGAATCCCGCGTCGCTGAGGTCCTCACGGCGAGCGGACAGCTCCAGGACGACGACGTAGTTGTGGCCATGCATCCGGGCGCACTGATGCCAGCTCGGCAGCCGGTCGAGGACGTGGCTGGCCGAGAAGTGGAACTCCTTGGTGATCCTCAGCATGACCACTCCAGTGTGCCACCTGCCGCCGACGGCTCTGGCCGACCGTTCGCCCTGGTCAACGCCCCACCCCTTCGCCCTCAAAGATCGCAACGTTCAGGGAGACCGTCGTGAGAAAGCGGTCACGCAGCGGGCCGGCGGCAATCAGGTCCGCCTTCCGGGCGACTTCTCGTCGAGCGCGCTCAAGAAGTGCCTGGGCTTGCTCCTGCGCGCCGCCTGCCGCCAGCACGACGGCGGAGTGGTAAAGCACTTCCTCCGTGCGCAGGGCAGGCATGTCCCCCACCTCGTCCAGGATGCGAACGGCCTGGCGGGCTTGGTCCTGGGCGGCGACGGTGTCGCCCTGCCGGAGCAGGATGCGGCTGCGCAGGGAATGCGCGGCGATCTCGCTGCGGATCATGCCGCTGCGCTGGGTCTCGACACCGGTGGCGACCGCCAGACGGTCCGCCTGGTCCAGAAGCGCCCCCGGGGCGCCTGCGGCAGCGAGCAGGATCTCGGCGTACAGGTTGCGGACGATGGGCACCAGGTTGGCCAGCCAGGTCCGCTCCGTCTCCGCCCAGGCGTCGGCGATCAGCTCGAGTGCCTCATCACGCCTCGTCGGCTGCTCGACCAGGAGTCGGGCGAGCAGCGCCTGGTTGTAGGCGTGCCAGCCGCTGTCGCCGCCGCGGCCGGCCTCGAAGTCGAGCGCCTCGCCCAGGACCTCTTCGGCTTCCTGGTAGGCGCCGAGCCCCGCGTACACCTGCGCCAGGTAGTTGAGCGCTATGGGCAGCTCGGCCTTCAGGGGTTCGTCGCGCAGCCGCTGAACGCAGCGGTTCAGTCTGGTCAGAGCATCACCGAGGTGGCCACTGTCGAAAAGGGTGACACCCAACTGCATCTCGCCCAGGTTGCGGGCATGCTGGAGCACCGGGTCGTCGGTGCCACCAAGACGCGGATCGGAGCCGTACATGCGCTCGGCTTCCTGGAGCTGGGCCAGGCCATCGGCCAGCCGCCGCTTGGACACCTGCCGTCCGTACTCGACCCGGGCGACGAACAGCGCGACCGGATCGCCGTGCCGCTCGGCAAGCTCCACTGCCGCTCGAAGCTTTTCCAACGACGGGACCAAGCCCTGCGTGGCAAGCAGGGTCTTGCCCCGCAACAGGGTCGTTCGGATCGCCAGTTCGGGGGTGCCGCAACGCACAGCCGCTGCTTCGGCCTCTGCCGCCAGGGCGTCGATGTCGGGCCCGCCTGCCGAACGGTGCTGGCCGCGCCAGCGCACCTCTGTCAGCGACAGCAGCAGCTCGACGGCATGGACCAGCCAACGGTCCCGGTTCTCGTCGTGCGCGGGCAGGTCCCGGACCGCCTTGATCACTTCTTCGCAGTGCCGCTCCGCCTCAGCGAACGACAAGCCCTCCAGCGCGGCGTCCCGGGCCAGTCCGTAGTGAGCCTCTGCCGAGGCGATGAGGCATTCGGCGCCTCCGTTGCGCAGATGGCGGGCGATCTCCAACCGACGTTCCAGTGGCATACCGTCTCGCGGACCGGCGCTGAGGGCCTCCGCGATACGTGCGTGTCTGGACCGCTTCTGCTGCGGGGTCTGCTGGTCGTACACCACGCCCCACAGGGCACTGTGCTCGAAGCGGTAGCAGTCCGAGGCGTCCATGCGTGCCCACGCGGGAGGCTCGGCAGGCGCGATGAGTCTTTGCTGAGCGGCGATGAGCCTCAGCCGTTCCATCACGTCGTCGTGCGGCACGCCCTTGGCCTCCGCGACCGTACGCGACAAGAACGTCTCGCCCTGGGCCGCTCCGATCATGAGCAGCTCGCGGTCCGGTTCGGTGAGAGTCCGGAGCCGGTCCTCCACCACGCGCGAGAGACTGCGAGGCAGTTCGACGGCGGATCCGTTGGCGGGGCGCCACTCCTCCAGGCACAGGGTGACGAAGATGGCATGGCCGTCGGTCAACCGGCTGAGCCGCTCGGACAGTGCCGACGGCGCGTCAGGATGCCGAGAGCGGACCAACTCGTCCACCGCGTCCGACGGTAGGCCGTCCAACTGACGCCGGTGTACCAGACCGTGCTGCGCCCAGTCATGCAACAGGTCCTCGACGGCGGATCCCGGACCGTCGGCGTACGCCCCGTCCGTCGTATGGCCGAACACCACTCCGAGCGGTTCGCCGGGCAAGCGTCGCAGCAACCGGTCGAGGACCAACAGGCTGCTGGGATCGGCGTACTGGATGTCGTCGATGAGCAACACCGTGGGCGCGCCCTGCCGAACCAGATCCACCAGCGCATCCACGATCTGCGCAGCGGCACCCTGCTGGAACGGCAACAGGCTGTCGAACGGCATCGATCCCGAGGCCAGCGACGCTTCGGTGACCTCCTTGCCCAGGGTGAACAGCGCACCCAGCCCGGGCACGATCGACGACAGCACTTCCGGCGCGGAGCGGACGATTCCCTGGCCCGTGAAGTTCAGCAGCTTGCGGAAGACACCGGGCTGTCTGACCTCCTGCCCCTCAGCCAACTGCAGGAGCAGTTCGACGATCGCCCCATAGTGCAGCCCTGGTCCGATGGACGGCTGGCACCGTACGGACACGACACGGCAGACGCTCGGTCCCACAGAGGCTGTGATCTGCCCCTCGAACGCCCGCAGCAACGCCGACTTGCCCATGCCCGAGACGCCGTCGACCACGATGGCCCGCCCGCCGCGCCCCTCGGTCACATCCGCCATCAGCGTGTGCAGCTCACCCATGTGCTCCACACGGTCGACAAACCCGGTCCGCACACCAGCCCCCGTCTCAGCCGTCCGTCACGGAACTTCCGCACCCGTGCTGTCACTTGGCGTCCACCGTAGATCATCCACAGACCGGCTCCCAGGCCCGGCACGACCTCAACCGTCTCGCCTTCCACGCTGCGGAGCCGAGAACCGGGACCCCAGCCTGACGGCAACGGGCACGGCACAAAGGAGCTTCCCGACTTTACGCAGAGCCATCAGCCGGGCCGGAGAAACCTGGGTGCGTGAACGTTCCCCGACGAAAGGGAAGCACCATGGTGCTCAACTCAGTTCGCGCGACATCAGTCAACGACCACACATGTGCGGAACAGCATGGCGCCGAGCCGGCCGCCAGCACGTCCCCGCTCCGCGCACATGACGCGTGGACCCTGCCGATCGAGGTCCTACGGGACGCCCTGGACGCGGAGTTCTTCGAAGATGAGCTGTTCGACGACATCCAGGCGGTACTCATCTCGTGTGACGACCTGCTCTTCCTCGCCACCGTCCCGGGACTCCCCGAAGCGGAGAGGAGTCACCTGCTGCGGTTCCTCTTCTCGGAGCACATCAGTCACAGCTGGGCTGTCGTCACACTGGATTCGGCTCGAACGGCGAAGGTCTCCAAGACTCTCGGAGCCACGGAGGGCCCGGAGGATGCCCCTCCCGACGCACACCTGCGGCGAGTCACCGACGCCCGCCGGCTCTACGAAGGATCACAGTGGGCCCCGCTGCACGGCTGGCGTGACGACGACGAGGTGATCACAGCACTTCGCGCGCTGATCACCGACTCGCTGGACGGGACAGCCGAGGACATCCCGGAAGACGTGTATCCCCTGCCCGAAGGCGTGGGAGCCGCGGTCACGATCGGATACGACGAACAAGGAGAGCCACACCCCCTGGTCTGGGTCCGCACGGACATCCCCAGCGGGCTACGCGCAGACCTGTGGGGATTCTGCGTCGCCCTGTCCGCCAGCCCCGACAAGGCCGGAGCCGAACCCGACGAGAACGGTGTCTACTACGTAGGCATGGAACGCTCACCGGTCACCGGCCCGGGCCTGCCTCTGCTCGCCGCCCTCACGGTTCAGCGGGTGGGGCGTCGCCCCGGGGACTGCGACTTCGCTCTCCTCGACCCCGTCGTCCAGGACGCTGCATCGCAGCCCGAGGCGGCTTGAGACGGGCACCCGGTGCGGTCCGCGACACACCGCAGGACCGCACCGGGCCTGTCACCCCAAGCGTCCGTCAGATCACCTGACCAGCGACGCAACACACCTGACACCCCATCAGAACGAGCGTCAAATGAGCGTCACGAGCGTCATTTCGGCGTCAAGATATCGCCCGTAACGCCCACACCGCACATAATGCGCGCCAGCAAAACCGCAGCTCAGGAGCGCTTCGAGGCCGGTTCAAGGATCGCCACGCACTCCATGTGATGAGTCATCGGGAACAGATCGAACACCCGCAACGACCGCACCCGGTACCCCCCGTCCCGGAAGTACCCGAGGTCCCGGGCCAGCGCGGCGGGATCGCACGCGACGTAAGCGATCCGCCGCGCCCCCAGCGACGACATGTGCTCGACCGTCTTGCGCCCCGCGCCCGCGCGCGGCGGGTCCAGGACGATCAGGTCGACCTCGGTGATCCCGGTGCGCGGGAGGACGGACTCGACCTTGCCCTGTTCGATGCGGACGCGGTCGAAGGCCGCGAGGTTGTGCCGGGCGTCCTCCACCGCGCGCTTGCCGGACTCGATGCCGAGGACGGCGCCCTTGTCGCCGAGCCGGTCGGCGAGGGCGCCCGCGAAGAGACCCACACCGCAGTACAGGTCCAGCGCCATCTCGCCCTTGCGCGGCAGCAGGCCCTGCATGACCGCGGTCACCAGGGTGTCGGCGGCCTTCGGATGGACCTGCCAGAAGCCGCCGCTGCCCACCCGGTGCGTACGGCCGTCGGCCCGCTCCCGCACGAAGGCGCGGCCGTGGACGCGGTGGATGCCGCCGTCCTTCTCCTCGACGCGCATGACGGAGACGGGCTTGTCGAGCTCGACCAGCGGGAGCCGGGCGCCCGGCCGCGGCTCCAGGATCACCATGCGGTCCTGCGAACCCGTCGCCGCGATCACGTCCACCGACGCCATCCCGGCCCAGTCACGTTCCTCGATGCCCAGCTCGCTGACGCCCGGCGCCGCGATCATGCAGTGCTCGATCGGCTCGACCTCGTGCGAGCGGTGGCGGCGGAGCCCCGCGTTGCCGTCGGCGTCCACCGCGTACTGCACCCGGGTCCGCCACTGCGGCACCTGGCCCGCCGGGAGCTTGTCGCCCTCGGCAGGCAGCACGGTGCCGTCCCAGCCGGCCTCCTCGGGGGTGAGCCCCGCGAGCCGCTGGAGCTGCTCGGCGACGACCTCGCCCTTGAGCCTGCGCTGGGCGCCCGGCTTGGCGTGCTGCCAGTCGCAGCCGCCGCAGCGGCATGGTCCCGCGTAGGGACAGGGCGCCTCGATCCGGTCCTTGGAGGCTTCCAGGATCTCGACGGCGTCCGCGCGCAGGAACCGGGCGCCCTCCTCACCGTCGGTCACCCGGGCCACGACCCGCTCACCGGGCAAGGTGTGCCGGACGAACAGCACCTGACCGTCGGACGTACGGGCGATGCAGTGCCCGCCGTGCGCGACGGGGCCCACCTCGACCTCGTAGTCGACCCCCACCAGTGATTTCTTCGGTTCTGCCTGCATGGCGGGGAGACTCCACAACGATCGAGTGAGGGATGGACCAACGGGACGCGCCGTCCGACGGAATCGGCCCACGGTACGGGGGCCGACCACAACCCACCACTCTACTTCGGTGTCGACGCCTCCTTCGCCCGCTCCTCCGCCGGCCCCCGCCGCACCGCACCCGGCGCGTTCCAGTCCTGCCGCTTGCGGGCCCGGTTCTTCGCCGCCTCGGACGACTGCAACTGGTAGGGCACCGAGGTCACCATGACCCCGGGCGTGAACAGCAGCCGGCCCTTGAGCCGCAGCGCGCTCTGGTTGTGCAGCAGATGCTCGTACCAGTGGCCGACCACGTACTCCGGGATGATCACGGACACCGCGTCCCGCGGCGACTCCTTGCGCAGCCCCTTCACGTACTCGATGACGGGCCGTGTGATCTCGCGGTACGGCGAGTCCAGGACCTTCAGCGGTACGTCGATCCCGCGCCGCTCCCACTCCTCGCGCAGCGCCTTGGTCTCCGCCGGGTCGACGTTGACACTCAGGGCTTCCAGCGTGTCCGAGCGCATCAGCTTGGCGTACGCCAGCGCCCGCAGCGTGGGACGGTGGATCTTGGAGATGAGCACGACGGAGTGGACGCGGGACGGCCGTACGCTGTCGTCGCTCGGGCCCTCGGGGGCCGCGATCTCCTCGGCCACCCGGTCGTAGTGCTTACGGATCGCCGACATCGTCGCGTAGAAGATCACCATGCCGAGCAGGGCGACCCAGGCGCCGTGGGTGAACTTGGTGACCAGGACGACGATCAGCACCAGGCCGGTGAAGAAGGCGCCGAAGGTGTTGATGGCGCGGGAGCGGACCATGTGGCGGCGCTTGGCCGGGTCCTTCTCGGTGGCCAGATGGCGGTTCCAGTGCCGGACCATGCCGGTCTGGCTGAGCGTGAAGGACACGAACACGCCGACGATGTAGAGCTGGATCAGACGGGTCGAGTCGGCGCCGTAGATCCACACCAGCAGTCCGGCGGCGCCGGCCAGCAGCACGATGCCGTTGGAGAACGCGAGGCGGTCGCCGCGGGTGTGCAGCTGGCGCGGGAGGTAGCGGTCCTGGGCGAGGATCGAGCCGAGCAGCGGGAAGCCGTTGTACGCCGTGTTGGCGGCGAGGAACAGCACCAGCGCGGTGGCCGCGGCCAGGACGATGAACAGGAAGCTGCCCTTGCCGAAGACGGCCTCGGCGACCTGGGAGATCACCGGGTTCTGGACGTAGTCGGAGCCGATGGCGGCACCGTTCTTCAGCAGGTCCACGGCCGGGTTCTCGGCCATGCGGACCTTGGTCACCATGGCCAGCGCGATGATGCCGCAGAACATGGTGACGGCGAGCAGACCCATCGCCGCGAGCGTGGTGGCGGCGTTCTTCGACTTGGGCTTGCGGAAGGCCGGGACGCCGTTGGAGATCGCCTCGACGCCGGTGAGCGCGGCACAGCCGGAGGAGAAGGCGCGCAGCAGCAGGAAGACCAGGGCGAAGCCCGCCAGGCCCTGGTGCTCGGCCTTGATCTCGTACGAGGCCGTCGGCGCCCGCATGGTCTCGTCGAGGACCAGTCCGCGGAAGGCGCCCCACGCGATCATGATGAAGACGCCCACGACGAAGACGTACGTCGGGATCGCGAACA
This sequence comes from Streptomyces sp. S3(2020), assembly GCF_013044505.1. Classification (GTDB taxonomy): domain Bacteria; phylum Actinomycetota; class Actinomycetes; order Streptomycetales; family Streptomycetaceae; genus Streptomyces. Next base: position 49,387 of record NZ_JABERD010000017.1, read on the forward strand.
GCGAGCCGGACTCCTTCACGCCCCGCAGGTTCATCAGCGTGAGCAGCACGATCACGGCGATCGCGCAGAGCACCTTGTGCTCGACGACGAAGGGCACCGCGGAGCCGAGGTTCTCGATGCCGGAGGAGATCGAGACGGCGACGGTCAGGACGTAGTCGACGAGCAGGGCGCTGGCGACGGTGAGGCCGGCCTTGGGACCGAGGTTGGTGTTGGCCACCTCGTAGTCACCGCCGCCGCTCGGGTAGGCGTGGACGTTCTGTCGGTAGGAGGCGACCACCGTGAACATCAGCACGACGACCGCGACGGCGATCCAGGGGCTGAAGTGGTAGGCCGACACACCCGCGATGGACAGGACCAGCAGCACCTCGCCGGGCGCGTACGCCACGGAGGAGAGCGGGTCGGAGGCGAAGACGGGGAGGGCGATGCGCTTCGGCAGGAGCGTTTCCCCCAGCCGGTCACTGCGCAGTGCGCGCCCGATCAGAATCCGCTTGGGCACGTCGGTCAGTTTGGACACGACAGAACATCGTAGGCGTTCGAACGGGTGCCCAGCCACCCGCCACCCCGCTTCTGCCCTCCGGGTGAAAACGCGAGGCGCCCCGGCTGCGGATTCCGCAGGCGGCCGGATGCGCATGCCTATATGACAAGAACCCGTCTGCCGCCGCCCCTTGGAGGTTCCATGCACGCCACCGCAGAGCTGATCGGTGCCGCCGCCGCGCTCGTCGGCCTCGGAATCCTGACTCTTGTCAGCGTCCGCAGCATCAGCCGCCGCTGATCGTCCCGTTCTCCGGGACAACCGTGCACAGGGGTGCCGCCGTCCTACCGTGCGTGTGTAGCTTGGGCGACGGTCTGAGACCCTGATGGGGCTGAGCAGTATCTCTTGACACCGGAAGGACGGTCGTGCACATCGTCATCATGGGCTGCGGGCGAGTGGGTTCCGCTCTCGCGCAGACCCTGGAGCAACAGGGGCACACGGTCGCCGTGATCGACCAGGACCCCACCGCCTTCCGACGACTGGGCTCCGGATTCGGAGGCCGGCGTGTCACCGGAGTCGGCTTCGACCAGGACACTCTGCGCGAGGCGGGCATCGAGGAGGCCGGCGCCTTCGCCGCCGTCTCCAGCGGCGACAACTCCAACATCATCGCCGCCCGGGTGGCGCGCGAGATGTTCGGCATCGAGAACGTCGCGGCCCGGATCTACGACCCCCGCCGCGCCGAGGTCTACCAGCGCCTGGGCATCCCGACGGTGGCCACGGTCCGCTGGACGGCCGACCAGATGCTGCGCCGGCTGCTGCCCTCGGGTGCCGAGCCGCTGTGGCGCGACCCCACGGGTGGTGTCCAGCTGGCCGAGGTGCACACCTCCGCCTCCTGGGTGGGCCAGCGGATCAGCCGGCTCCAGGAGGAGACGGGCGTCCGTGTGGCGTTCCTGACCCGCCTCGGCGAGGCGATCCTGCCCAGCTCGCAGACGGTGTTGCAGGAGGGTGACCTGGTGCACGTGATGATGCGCACCGACGAGGTCGACAAGGTCGAGGCGGCGTTCGCCAAGGGTCCCGAAGAGGAGAGCGGTCACTGATGAGGGTCGCCATTGCCGGTGCCGGTGCGGTGGGCCGCTCGATCGCGGGCGAACTGCTGGAGAACGGCCACGAGGTCCTGCTCATCGACAAGGCGCCCACCGCCATCTCGGTCGAGCGCGTCCCCCAGGCGGAGTGGCTGCTGGCCGACGCCTGTGAGATCACCTCCCTGGACGAGGCGGCGCTCCAGCGCTGCAACGTGGCGATCGCCGCGACGGGCGACGACAAGGTGAACCTGGTCGTCTCCCTGCTGGCGAAGACGGAGTACGGCGTCCCGCGCGTCGTCGCCCGGGTGAACAACCCGAAGAACGAGTGGCTCTTCAACGAGTCCTGGGGCGTGGACGTCGCCGTCTCCACCCCGCGTCTGATGTCGGCCCTGGTCGAGGAGGCGGTGAGCGTCGGCGACCTGGTCCGCCTCCTCCGCTTCAGCCATGGTGACGCCAACCTCGTCGAGCTGACCCTGCCCGAGGAGTCGGCCCTGGCCGGCACCCAGGTCGGCGACGTCGAGTGGCCGCAGGACACGTCCCTGGTGACGATCATCCGCGGCAACCGTGTCCTCACCCCGACCCAGGACGACTCCCTGGAGGCCGGCGACGAACTCCTCTTCGTGGCCGCCCCGGCCCGCGAGGAGCAGCTGGAGGACCTGCTGTCGGTGCGCAGGGAAGAAGCGAAGTAGGCGCTACGACGACGGAGGGCGCCCCGCGGATCCGCGGGGCGCCCTCCGTCGTCGTAGCGCCTACTGGGCCGGCCTGGCGGCCGCCTTGCGCTCTTCCTCCGCCTTCTCGGCGGCCTCCATCTCCGCGAACACGTCGATCGGAGCGGGCGCCTTCGCCAGGAAGACCCAGGTCAGCCAGACGGCGAGCAGGAAGGGCGGGATCTTCAGCGCGACCAGCACCCAGCCCAGCTGCGCGGTGTCGGCCCACCAGTACAGCGGGAAGAGGATCGCGCACTTGGCGAGGAGGATCGCGCCCCACGCGTAGCTGGCCTTGGCGTACGCCTTCTTGCGGCCCGGGTTGCGGGTGCGCCAGGAGAGGTTCTCCTTGAAGACCGGGCCGAGGATCAGACCGATCAGCGGGACCCCGCAGAGCGTGGTGATGATGTAGGCCAGGCCCAGGCCCAGCGTGTAGAGCATGCCGGGCAGGTAGAAGTCCTTGGCGTTGCCGGTCATCATCGCGAAGACGACACCGAAGGCGACGCCGAAGACACCGCTGAAGGCGTGCTTGACGGTGTCCTTCGTCACCAGGCGGACCACGACCAGGATCAGCGACACCGCGAGCGCGGCGATCGCGGACATGTGGAGGTCCTTGTTGATCGTGTAGATCGTGACGAAGAGGAGGCCGGGCACGACCGTCTCCACCATGCCCCGCAGGCCTCCGAAGGCCTCGAACAGCGCGGCCTCGGTCACCGCCCGGACGTCCTGCTGCTCAGTGTCTTCGGTCGGCTTGTCGAGCGACGTCACCGGCTACTCCCTACCGAGGGGTCTCAGTTCGTATTTCGGGTTGAACAGCACCCGGCGGCCCCGGCTCATCGAGATCCGGCCCGATGCGATCAGTTTGCGCCCCGGCTCGATCCCCACGATGGACCGCCTGCCGAGCCACACCACGTCCAGTGCGGCGGAGCCGTCGAACAGCTCGGCCTCCAGCGCGGGGACACCGGCTCGCGGGCGCAGCGTGACCGTGCGCAAGGTACCAGTAACGGTCACGATCTGTCGGTCGTGGCAGTCACCGATCTTGATGCAGCCCGCGGTCTCGGCGTCCTCCCGCAGCTCCTCCGACTCCAGGTCCTCCTGGGACGAGGAAAGCCTGTCGAGCATGCGCCGGAACCGGCCCACCGGCTTTTCGGAACGCGGAACAGCACTCATATGTGAAGCGTACCGGGGTGCACTGACACCTTCGTACCCGCGGTACTAGCCCTCGAACCGATAGCCCATACCAGGCTCCGTAACGAAGTGCCTGGGATGCGAGGGGTCCGCCTCCAGCTTCCTGCGCAGTTGTGCCATGTAGACGCGCAGGTAGTTCGTCTCGGTTCCGTACGAGGGCCCCCACACCTCCTGGAGCAGCTGTTTCTGGCTGACCAGCCGACCGGTGTTGCGCACCAGCACCTCCAGCAGATGCCATTCCGTGGGGGTGAGCCGTACGTCCTTGCCGGCCCGGTTGACCTTCTTCGCGGCGAGGTCGACGGTGAACTCCTCGGTCTCCACCGTCGTCACGTCGTCCTCGCCCGGTCCGACCGGCTCGGCCCGCCGGACCGCCGCCCGCAGCCGGGCCAGCAGCTCGTCCATGCCGAAGGGCTTGGTGACGTAGTCGTCGGCGCCCGCGTCGAGGGCCTGGACCTTCTCGTCGGAGGAGTGCCGCGCGGACAGCACCAGGATCGGCACCCGGGTCCAGCCGCGCAGGCCTCTGATGACCTCGACGCCGTCCATGTCGGGAAGGCCGAGGTCGAGGACGACCACGTCGGGGTGGCGGGCGGCGGCGAGCCGGAGGGCGGTGGCGCCGTCGTGGGCCGCGTCGACCTCGTACTTGCGGGCCTTGAGGTTGATCACGAGGGCGCGCACGATCTGCGGCTCGTCTTCGATCACGAGCACCCGGGTCATGTGACCTGCCTTTCGGGTTGTACGACCGGTTGTGGCTCAGGGTGTGATCCTGCCGCCCGGAGGGTGAGGACCATGGTCAGGCCGCCGCCCGGCGTGTCCTCGGCGTTCAGCGTGCCGCTCATCGCCTCGGCGAAGCCACGGGCGACCGCGAGGCCCAGTCCGACCCCGGCGCCGCGCGGGGCGTCGCCGTACCGCTGGAAGGGCGCGAAGATGCGCTCCTTGGCCTCGTCCGGGACGCCGGGGCCGCGGTCGACCACCCGGACCTCGACCCGGTCGGCGATGGCGCTGGCGGACACCAGGACGGCCTTGCCCCGGGGGCTGTACTTGACGGCGTTCTCGACGAGGTTGGCCACGGACCGCTCCAGCAGCCCGGGGTCCACGGCGACCATGGGCAGCGTCTCGGGGATGTCGAGCTCCACGCTGTCCTCGGGCACCCCGCCCAGCGCCATGGGGACGACCTCGTCGAGGTCGATCTCCCGGATCAGCGGGGTGACGGTGCCGGTCTGGAGCCGGGACATGTCCAGGAGGTTCCCGACGAGGTGGTCGAGCCGGTCGGCGCCCTCCTCGATGCCCTCCAGGAGCTCGGCCTGGTCCTCCTCGGACCACGCCACGTCATCGGAGCGCAGCGAGGACACCGCCGCCTTGATCCCGGCCAGCGGTGTCCGCAGGTCATGGCTCACGGCGGCCAGCAGCGCGGTCCGGATCCGGTTGCCCTCCGCGAGCGTGCGGGCCCGGTCGGCCTCCTCCTGGAGGCGCCGCCGGTCCAGCGCGACGGCCGCCTGCGCGGCGAAGGCGGCCAGCACCCGGCGGTCCTCGGCGGGCAGCACCCGGCCGATCAGAGCGAGGGCCATGTGGTCGCCGACCGGGACGTCCACGTCCGCGTCCTCCGGCCGCTCCACCGGGCGTCCGGGCCCGGCCCGGCCCGCGCAGGTCCACGGTTCGACATCGCTCGCGCGCTCCAGGAGGGCCGCCGACTCCATCCCGAAGGTCTCCCGGACCCGTTCGAGGAGTTCCTCCAGGCTGGTCTCGCCGCGCAGCACGTTGCCCGCGAGGAAGGAGAGGATCTCCGACTCGGCCCGAAGCCTGGCGGCCTGGTGGGTGCGCCGGGCCGCGAGGTCGACCACGGAGGCGACCGAAACGCCGACGCCGACGAAGATCGCGATGGCGACGATGTTCTTGGGGTCGGCGATGGTCCAGTGGTGCAGGGGCGGTGTGTAGAAGTAGTTCAGCAGCAGGGAGCCGACCGCGGCCGAGGCCAGCGCGGGCAGCAGTCCGCCGAGCAGGGCGGCCGCGACGGTCACGGTCAGGAACAGCAGCATGTCGTTGGCGAGGCCGAGGTCGACGGTGTTGAGCAGCACGGCCATGACCGGCGGGCCGACCACGCCGACCGCCCAGCCCCAGATGATCCGGGCCCGCCCGAGCCGCGCGCCCCGGGCGACGGGCAGTCCACGCCCCTTGGCGACCTCGTCGTGGGTGACGATGTGGACGTCCAGGTCGGGTCCGGACTCACGGGCGACCGTGGCGCCGACTCCGGGGCCGAAGACGTACTGCCAGGTCTTGCGGCGTGAGGATCCGAGGACGATCTGGGTGGCGTTGGCGCCGCGTGCGAAGTCGAGCAGCGCCGCGGGTATGTCGTCGCCGACGACATGGTGGAAGGTGCCGCCGAGGTCCTCGACGAGGGTGCGCTGGACGGCGAGTTCCTTGGGTGAGGCGGCGGTGAGTCCGTCGCTGCGGGCTATGTAGACGGCGAGCACTTCACCGCCGGCGCCCTTCTCGGCGAGCCGCGCGGCCCGCCGGATCAGGGTCCGCCCCTCCGGTCCCCCGGTCAGCCCGACCACGATCCGCTCCCGCGAACCCCAGATCTTCGAGACCCGGTGCTCGCTGCGGTACTGCTTCAGGTACTCGTCGACCCGGTCGGCCACCCACAGCAGCGCGAGTTCCCGCAGGGCGGTGAGATTGCCCGGCCGGAAGTAGTTCGACAGCGCCGCGTCGACCTTGTCGGACTGGTAGACGTTGCCGTGCGCCATCCGCCTGCGCAGCGCCTGCGGCGACATGTCGACCAGCTCGATCTGATCCGCCCGCCGCACCACCTCGTCCGGCACGGTCTCCCGCTGCCGCACCCCGGTGATCGACTCGACGACGTCCCCGAGCGACTCCAGATGCTGGATGTTCACCGTCGACACCACGTCGATCCCGGCCGCGAGGAGCTCCTCCACGTCCTGCCACCGCTTGGCGTTGCGGGAGCCGGGGACGTTGGTGTGGGCGAGTTCGTCCACCAGGGCGACGGCGGGGGCGCGGCGCAGCACGGCGTCCACGTCCATCTCGGTGAAGGCGCTCCCCCGGTACGCCAGCTCGCGGCGCGGGACCTGCTCCAGACCGTGCAGCATCACCTCGGTGCGCGGCCGGCCGTGATGCTCGACGAACGCCACGACGCAGTCGGTGCCCCGCTCGATCCGGCGGTGGGCCTCGGACAGCATCGCGTACGTCTTGCCGACGCCCGGTGCCGCACCGAGGTAGATCCGAAGCTTGCCGCGTCCCATGGGTCCTATTGTCTGCCGGTCACTGCTGCCTACGCAGCGTCGACCCTACGACGAACATTCCCGCCAAATGGGGCCAGGGCGCCCCCGGAGCCCGTCTTTGACGCAACCCTGACGGCGCACCCCGAGCGGCCCTCGCCGAGCGGCCTTCGCCGAGCGCACCTCGTCGTGCGGCTCAGTCCTCGACGATCTCCCCGTCGCGCAGCTCCAGCACCCGGTCCGCCAGATCCAGCAGGGTCGCGTCGTGGGTGGCGACCAGCGCGGTGACGTTCTCGCTGCGTACGACGGCCCGCAGCAGCTCCATCACGGCGTGCCCGGTCTCCGCGTCGAGCTGGCCGGTCGGCTCGTCGGCGATCAGGAGCGAGGGGCTGTTGGCGAGGGCGCGGGCGATGGCGACGCGCTGCTGCTGGCCGCCGGAGAGTTCGGTGGGCCGCTGTGCCGCGTGGTCGGCGAGGCCCACCAGGGACAGCAGCAGCTCGACGCGCTCCTCACGCGCGCGTGCCTCGGCGCGGCGCAGCCGCATCGGGACGCCGACGTTCTCGGCGGCGGTGAGGATCGGGATGAGCCCGAAGGACTGGAAGACGAAGCCGATGCTGTCCCGGCGCAGGGCGAGCAGTCCGTCCTCGTCGAGCCCGGCGAGGTCGCGTCCGTCGACCTCGATGTGCCCCTCGTCCGGGGCGTCGAGTCCGCCGACGATGTTGAGGAGGGTGGTCTTCCCGGACCCCGACCGCCCCTTGAGGGCGACGAGTTCACCGCGCGGCACCTCCAGGGAGACCCCGCGCAGGGCGTGGACGACGCCGGCTCCGCGCCCGAAGGACTTGTGGACGTTCTCGACCCGCACCATGGTCTCGGTGACCACCTGGCTCATGAGCCCCTCCCCCGTGAAGACCGGGCGCCAGTATCCCCACCGGACGCCCGGCCGATCAACGGTTTCAGCTCAGGTTGTCCCCGTGGGTGAGGGTCTCCCAGGCCAGGAACAGGTTGTTGCTGCCGGCCGGGCGGTTCCGCTCGGTCAGCGTCTGCGTATTAGTCATGCCCATGCCAAGCCTGTTGTGCAGGGCGTTGTAGCCGACCTCGGTGACCGGCCCGAGGCCCAGATGCAGCGACCCGCCGCACAGCCAGCCGGGGACGGCCGTACCCAGTTCGTACCTGGCCTGGAACCCGAGCGCCTGCCGCAGCCGCTCGCCCACGTCGGTGCCGTACAGGTCCTGCCCCTGGATGCGGCTGGTCTCGGCGACGTGCGAGATCGCGGAGATGCCGTACCCGGTGTGCGTGAAGTCGCGGCAGGTTTCCTGGGTGAGGCCGGTGGCGAAGGTGGACTGCCCCTGCCAGTACCTGACGACCTTGTCCCGGGTGTCGAGGTTCTGGCTCGGCACGGTCTTCGGCAGATCGCCGTCGGAGGCGAGGTAGACGTAGGCAGCGGTGCGGGTGCGGAACTTCGCCATGGCCTTGTCGTACGACGCCTTGTCCTCCAGGAAGACGGAGATGCCGACGGCGGCCTCCATCATCGACAGCTCCCAGTTCCCGTTCGAGTTGGAGCCGTTGATGATCTCCGGGAGATAGACATTGCGGAGCATGGTCGCGAAGCGCCCGGAGCCCGCCCAGCCTCCCGTGTACGTGTGCTTGATGATCTCGGCGGCCTTCGGCCAGGAGGATCCGGCCCAGCCGGTCTGGAGGGGCGCGTTGCTGTTGGTGTGGTCCGTGACCACCGCCGACCACGCGTCCATCAGCTGGATGGACTTCTTCGCGTAGCGCTCGTCACGGGTGATGTACCAGGCGAGGGCCTGCGTGTACGCCGCTATGGCGTCCTCGCGCTCGTCGGTGCAGCCGTAGTTGGGGTTCGAGTACGAGCCGCACTCGACGACCGCGCGGGGCTTGGGCGTGCGGTTCAGATCGGCGTACTTGCTCGCCATCATCTGGTCGTAGGCGCCCTTCCAGGGCTGGGCGCCGGCGTTGACCTTGGAGCGGGTGAAGTCCAACTGCCCCTTGGAGACGGTGACTCCGGGGTGGGCGAAGGCGGCGGGAGCGGCGTCGGCGGGCCAGGCGAGGGCACCGGCGACGAGCGCGGCGGCGGCCGCGAGGAGAGCGGTTCTGCGCATGCGTGGGGGGCCTTCCGTTCTCGTATATGAACCCGAAGCGCCTTTATGAACAGACGCGTTGGCCGGAGACGGTAGGTACAGACCAATGCGGAGTCAAGGGTCCACGCACGAGAAAGGGCCGCATCCCGGCGGGGATGCGGCCCTTGCAGTTCTACGACGCTCAGCGGACCTCGGTGATCTCCGGGCCGCGCTGGAGCTGGCCCATGCCGCCGGAGAAGCGGGAGCCCTCCTGGTCCTGCTGCTGGACGCCCTCGGGGACCATCTGGGCGTCGTTCGGCAGCTTGAGGACGATCGGGTCGCGAGGGGCCATCGGGCCCTCACCGCGGACCACGACCGTGTCCCGGAAGATCTGCTCGAGCAGACCCGCGGCCTGCGGCTGCACCGCGCCCTGGCCCGAGATCACACCGCGCAGGAACCAGCGCGGACCGTCCACACCGACGAACCGCACGACCTGGAAGCCGCCCGTGCCGTCCGGCAGCTGCACCGGCACCTGGGCCCGCAGCTCCCAGCCCAGCGGACCCTCGACCTCGTCGACGATGCCGCCCTGCTGGGTGATGCCGGTGGCGATCTCCTCGCGCACCTCGCCCCAGATGCCCTCGCGCTTGGGAGCGGCGAAGGCCTGGAGCTGGACGGCGCTGTCGCGCAGCACGACGGTCGCCGCGACGATCGCGTCACCCGCGACCTCGACCCGCAGCTCCATGCCGTCGACGCCGGGCACGAAGAGTCCGCCCAGGTCCACGCGGCCCTCGCCGGGCTCGCGCACCTCGGTGTCGTCCCAGGGCCCGTCGGGCCGCGGCTCGGGTTCGAGCCTCACACGCTCACGCGCGCCGTCCTCGTCGTCCGCCTCAGTGTCGACACTGTCGACGACCTGCTCGGCCTCGCCGGCCGCGTCCTCGGCGGCACCCTTCTTGTTGCGACGTCCGAACACGTCACTGTCCTTCCCGGTCGGATACGGCCGAAGCGTATCGATTCCCACCCGTTGTGCCGCCTTCGGCGGCCTGACCGCTTGTGCTGCTTGCCCCGGCCACCGCGGCATGGCCTCCGGTGGACCCGAAGCCCCCTTCGGCCCGCGCCGAGTCGGAAAGTTCCGCGACCTCCTGGAAGCGGACCCGCTCGACCTGCTGGACGACCAGTTGGGCGATCCGGTCGAAGCGCTCGAACCGCACCACCTCGCGCGGGTCGAGATTCACCACGATCACCTTGATCTCCCCACGGTACCCGGCATCAACCGTCCCCGGGGCATTCACGAGAGCGACACCGCAGCGGGCGGCGAGGCCGGATCGGGGGTGCACGAAGGCCGCGTACCCCTCCGGGAGCGCCACAGACACCCCGGTGGGCAGCACGGCCCGCTCACCCGGCTTCAGCTCACAGCTCTCGGTGGTGCGCAGATCGGCTCCCGCGTCGCCGGGGTGCGCGTACGACGGAAGCGGTACGTCGGGGTCGACGCGCCGGATCGGCACGCTCAGGGGTTCACGGCTCACGGGTTCACCTCGAAGGCACGGGCACGCCGGACCTGGTCCGGGTCGTCCATGGCGGCCCGGATCTCCTCCGGGCGGCCGTTGTCGATGAAGTGGTCGACCTTCACCTCGATGAAGAGCGCCTCGGCACGGACGGCGACGGGCCCGTCGGGGCCGCCGATCCGTCCGGTGGCGGTCGAGTAGATCTTCCGTCCCGCGACGGCCGTCACCTCGGCCTCCAGATACAGCACCGTGCCCACCGGGACGGGCCGCGCGAAGTCGGTCTCCAGCCGTCCGGTCACCGCGATCGTCCGCAGCAGCCAGTTCAGCGAACCGAGGGTCTCGTCGAGGGCGGTCGCGAGAACGCCGCCGTGCGCGAGGCCCGGGGCACCCTGATGGGCGGGCCGCACGGTGAACTCGGCGCTGACCGAGACCCCTTCGCCGGCCCGGGCCTCCAGGTGCAGTCCGTGGGCCTGCTCGCCGCCGCAGCCGAAGCACTGGCCGTAGTGCGCGCCGAGGAGCTCACCGGGGGCGGGCGCGTCGGGGTGACGCGACGGCTTCACGGCGTCGGCGGGAGGCTGAAGAGCTGCGGAACTACCACTCACAGGCGCAGACCTTACCCGCCCGCCCGTCTCCCACCGTCACCCTGCCTGACAGCGCTTCGCGCCGGTGCCCCCTGACAACGGCCCGGTTCTCGCACCGTGCCAAGCTTGGCTCCATGCAGCTCTCCACCACCCCCTACGAAGAACGCCTCACCGCCCCCCGCTCGTGGTGGCTCATCTCGTTCCTGGTGGGGGTCTCCTTCGCCCTGATCCTGCTGCCGTTCGGCACGCTGCCGCTGCTCGGCGGCCTGGTCGGCGGCACCGCGGCCGCGGCCGTCGCCGCCAGCTCGTACGGCTCGCTGCGCATCCGCGTGGTGGGCGGCTCGCTGATCGCCGGCGAGGCGAAGATCCCGGTCACGGCGCTGGGTGCGGCAGAGGTGCTGGACGCGGAGGAGGCGCGCGCCTGGCGCACGTACAAGGCCGACACCCGGGCCTTCCTGCTGCTGCGCGCCTACATCCCGACGGCGCTGCGCGTGGAGGTCACGGACCCCGAGGACCCGACGCCGTACCTGTATCTGTCGACGCGGGAGCCGGAGCGGCTGGCGCAGGCGCTCCAGCGGGCGCGGGACGCCGCCTAGAACTTTCGCGCGAGGCTTCACACCACGGGAGACCCGCTCCCCCAGGGGGCCTGGACTCTCACGGAACTCTTACCGGGTTCCGTGACCCCGGCCGTGCCCCCGCCCGAGTTCCTTCGCGATGTCCCCGATCTCCAGGGGATGCGCCGGTGCCTCCAGCGGCGGGAGCGCGTCGAGCGCCTCCCAGGGCACCTGGATCTTGCGCAGGTCCACGCGGATGCGTTCCGCGAGCTTCCTGGTGTCTCTGCGGTTCATGACCGCGCCCACGGCCGCGCCGACCATGAACGGCATCAGGTTCGGCAGGTTCCGGACCATCCGCTTCATGATCTGCTGCCGCAGCTGCTGCTTCATCGGGCCGCCGAGGGCGGAGTTGATCGTCGACGGCTTGGTCACGTCGATGCCGCGCTCCCCGGACCAGGAGTTCAGATACGCGGTGCTGCGGTCCTTGAGACCGCCCGGCGGTCGCACGCCGTAGACCTCGTGGAGCTCGGCGATCAGCTTCAGCTCGATCGCCGCGACCCCGGTGATCTCCGCGGCCAGCTCCGTCGGCATCGCCGGCGGGACAGGCAGCATCGCCGCCGCGCCGATCCCTGCCCCGACGGTCGAGGAGGCGTTCGCGGCGCCCGCCACGAGCTTGTCGGCGAGCTGCTCGGGCCCGAGGCCGGGGAACTGCCTGCGGAGCGCCTGGAGGTCGCGTACGGGGATCCGTGGGGCGTTGTCGATGATCCGGTCGGCGAGGTACGCCAAGCCCGCCCTGGCGCGGCTACCGCCTCTGCGGACGCCTTCCCCGACCTTCTCGCGCATCACCGCGACCCGTCGCCTGGCGACGGGCGCGGGATGTTCCACGCGTGCCGGGAGGTCACCCCGGCCTGCCGTGGGTTCGAGCGAGGCCCCCGGACCTGATGAGCCCCGCTCGTCGTCACGCGCACCGTGAGGGCCGTCGGACGGCCCTTGGTCCGCTCCCGGCAGGGGGGAGCGGCGCTTCCAGGGAGGGGTCGAGCCAGTCACGGCCGACCCGTCCTCAGTCGCAGTCGCGGCAGATCGGCTGACCGTTCTTCTCGCGGGCCAGCTGGCTGCGGTGGTGCACCAGGAAGCAGCTCATGCAAGTGAACTCGTCCTGCTGCTTGGGCAGTACCCGGACGGCCAACTCCTCGTTCGAGAGGTCCGCGCCGGGCAGCTCCAGGCCTTCGGCGGCCTCGAACTCGTCGACGTCGACGGCGGAGGTCGACTTGTCGTTCCTCCTGGCCTTCAGCTCTTCAAGACTGTCCGAGTCGACGTCGTCGTCGGTCTTGCGTGGGGTGTCGTAATCCGTTGCCATGTCGCTCTCCCCCTCTGGGTGTCTGCGGTGTCTCCAGCGCACGTAACGCGTGAGAGGCCGGACTTGTGCCCGACCCGAGGCGGAGATTTTGCCTCACATCAAGGTCTGTTACTCAATCGACACCCAACCGGACTCCTCATGAGTGATCGGCTGGGATGGCGATGGGGACCGTACACGGTCCGAATGCCGCACTTCAAAGGCGTCTCACCGTGTACTTCCCGTGATCAAGCCCCTCGAAAACCCGGACTTTCCCGGCTTTCCGACAGCATTCTTGATCACTGACGGTAGATGGCCGGAAATTCGCCCTTGTGATCGATCACACACGGGACAGCTCGACGAGTGCCCAGAAAATTCCGCGCAAAGCGAACATCCCCGTGTGTCGGCGACATGATCTCAGATCGGCAGGGTGACCCGCATCACGAGGCCTCCCCCCTCGCGCGGCTGTGCGTAGATGTGCCCGCCGTGCGCCCGGGCGACCGAGCGGACGATGGACAGACCGAGGCCGACGCCCTTGTCGCTGCCGGTGCGATCGGCGCCCCGGAGCCGCTTGAACGGCTCGAAGAGATTGTCGACCTCGTACGCCGGCACGACCGGGCCCGTGTTCGACACGACCAGGACCGCCTGACCGTGCAGGACCTCGGTGGTGACCTCGACCCAGCCGTCCTCCGGAACGTTGTACCGCACGGCGTTCTGGACGAGGTTCAGCGCGATCCGCTCCAGCAGCACTCCGTTGCCCTGGACGACCGCGGGCTTCTGCTCGCCGCGGATCACGACGCCCTTCGCCTGGGCCTCCACGTGCACCTGGTCGACGGCCTGCTCGGCCACCTCCGCGAGGTCCACGGGCTTGCGTTCGACGATCTGGTTGTCGCTGCGGGCGAGCAGCAGCAGGCCCTCCACGAGCTGCTCACTGCGCTCGTTGGTGGCCAGCAGCGTCTTGCCGAGCTGCTGGAGCTCCATCGGGGCGCCGGGGTCGGAGAGGTGCACTTCGAGCAGCGTGCGGTTGATGGCGAGGGGGGTACGGAGTTCGTGGGACGCGTTGCCGACGAAGCGCTGCTGGGCCGTGAAGGCCCTCTGGAGGCGCTCCAGCATGTCGTCGAAGGTGTCCGCCAGCTCCTTCAGCTCGTCGTCCGGGCCGTCCAGCTCGATACGCCGTGACAGGTCCGAGCCGGCCACCGCGCGGGCGGTGCGGGTGATGCGGCCGAGCGGGGACAGGACGCGGCCGGCCATGGCGTAACCGAACGCGAAGGCGATGATCGCGAGGCCGAGGAGGGCCAGAAGGGAGCGGCTGAGGAGGTTGTCGAGGGCGTGCTGGCGCTGCTCGTTCACACACTCGTTGAGCGCGTGGTTGAGCTCGGACGCCGGCAGCTGGGTGGAGACGATGTTGCAGTTCTCGCTGGACACCGTGCCGGTGACGACCTTGAAGGGCAGGTCGCTGCCTACGTTCAGCGCGTTCGCGGCCAGCAGGTAGATGATCGACAGCAACAGGATGCCGGCGATCAGGAACATGCCGCCGTAAAGCAGCGTGAGCCTTATGCGGATGGTCGGGCGCAGCCAGGGGAACGGCGGCTCGACCCGCCGCGGGTCCCAGGTGGGCTTCGGAGGCGCCCCGGGAGGCGCGGGTGCGGTGGCCACGGTGATCAGATCCGGTAGCCGGAGCCGGGCACGGTGACGATGACGGGCGGCTCGCCCAGCTTGCGGCGCAGGGTCATGACGGTGACCCGGACGACGTTGGTGAACGGGTCGGTGTTCTCGTCCCAGGCCTTCTCCAGGAGCTGCTCGGCGGAGACGACCGCGCCCTCGGAGCGCATCAGCACCTCCAGGACGGCGAACTCCTTGGGCGCGAGCTGCACCTCCTTGCCGTCGCGGAAGACCTCGCGGCGGTTCGGGTCGAGCTTGATGCCGGCGCGCTCCAGGACGGGCGGCAGCGGCACGCTGGTGCGGCGGCCGAGGGCACGCACGCGTGCCGTCAGCTCGCTGAACGCGAAGGGCTTGGGCAGATAGTCGTCGGCGCCGATCTCCAGGCCCTCGACACGGTCGCTGACGTCGCCGGACGCGGTGAGCATCAGCACGCGTGTGGGCATGCCCAGCTCGACGATCTTGCGGCAGACGTCGTCACCGTGGACGAGCGGGAGGTCACGGTCGAGGACGACCACGTCGTAGTCGTTGACGCCGATGCGCTCCAGGGCGGCCGCACCGTCGTACACGACGTCGACGGCCATGGCCTCCCGGCGCAGTCCGGTGGCCACCGCATCGGCGAGCAGTTGCTCGTCCTCGACGACGAGTACGCGCACGTCGCTTGTCCTTCCTGTGTCCACCCGCGTAGCGCCTCTGGGGCACACGGGCGGGGGCCTTGGTGAGTGTGTTGACCTCCATCCTGCCCTTTTCGGCCATAAGTCGGCTGTAAGACGGGGAAGGGCCGCCTGAAGGCCGGCTGTGGGCCCGGGTGAAGGTCAGGTGTGAAGCCGGGGAATGCGAGATTTTCTCGTCGGGTTGAGGTTTCCGTGGAAGAGAGCGGGGGGAGGACGGCTTTACACCCCGCGATCACGCTCTGCATGTGCCGCAGCACCATGCGGTACACCGCAATCCGCTTTCCGCAGAGCGGGCGTGGGTGTCCGGCGCCGTCGCCGCCCGGCAGGGCAGCGCTGGGCATCTGCTGGAGGCGTGATCGCCCCTTCCGAACGGCACACCCCCGTGCCACCGACCCACGACCCAGGACGAGGGGGCGCAGCATGGACGCATTCACCGCAGGACTTCTGCAGCGCATAAGGACGACCGAGTCCGACCTGACGCGGGCTCGCGACGAGGGCGACGACTTCCTCGCCGAGGTGGAACAGGCCGAGCTCGACGACCTGCGCCGCCTCGCCGCCGAGCACGGCGTGGAGGTCAGCGCATAGCGTCTGATCGGCTTTGAGCACGGCAGTGGGCCCCGGTGAATCCAGCACCGGGGCCCACTTGTCTGCGCTCAGTCGTGCCAGGCTCCGAAGTCCTCCAGAAGCCGCTGGAGAGGCTCGAAGACGCCCGGGGTGGCGGCGATCGCCAGATCCCGTGCGGGGCGCTCTCCGGGGCGTCCACCGGTCAGGGCGCCCGCCTCACGGGCGATCAGGTCGCCCGCCGCGAGGTCCCAGGCGTTCAGGCCGCGTTCGTAGTAGCCGTCGAGGCGGCCGGCGGCCACGTCGCACAGGTCCACCGCCGCCGATCCGCTGCGGCGGATGTCACGCAGGAGCGGGATCAGCCGTTGGGCGACCTCGGCCTGGTGGGCCCGGACCTCCAGGACGTAGTTGAAGCCCGTCGAGACCAGGGCCTGGTCCAGGGGCGGTGCCGGGCGGCAGGCCAGCTCGCGTTCGCCGTCCCACGCGCCCGTGGCCCAGGCGCCCTCGCCCCTCACCGCGTGGTACGTCTCGCCGCGCATCGGGGCCGCCACCACTCCGACGACCGTCTCGCCGTCCTGCTCGGCCGCGATGGAGACGGCCCAAGTGGGCAGTCCGTACAGGTAGTTGACCGTGCCGTCGAGCGGGTCGATCACCCAGCGGACGCCGCTCGTGCCCGCGCTGGAGGCGCCTTCCTCGCCGAGGAAGCCGTCGTCGGGGCGGTGGGCGGAGATCAGGTCGGTGATCAGCTTCTCCGCCGCGATGTCCATCTCGGTGACCACGTCGATGGGGCTCGACTTGGTGGCGGCCACCGCCAGGTCGGCCGGGCGGCCGTCCCGGAGAAGGGCACCGGCCTTGCGGGCGGCCTCCTGGGCGAGCCGAAGCAGTTCCGTGGGCAGGGGGGTGGTCACGGGGTTCCTCACGCGTAGGGGCTGTCGACGCCCGCGGCGGCGGGGTGGGGGGCACGGGACGGGCAGCAGCCGACCGGGCAGAGGTTGTGGCTCGCGCCGAGTGCGCCGAGGGCGCAGGGGGTGACCTCCTGGCCGCGCTCGACCGCGGCGCGCTCCAGGAGCAGGTCGCGGATCGCGGCGGCGAAGCGCGGGTCGGCGCCCACCGTGGCCGAGCGCCGCATCGGCAGGCCCAGCTCCTCCGCCTTGGCCTTGGCCTCGGTGTCGAGGTCGTAGAGGACCTCCATGTGGTCGGAGACGAAGCCGACGGGGGCGATCACGACCGCGGGGGCTCCGGAGGCGTGGCGCTCCTCCAGGTGGTCGCAGATGTCCGGCTCCAGCCACGGGATGTGCGGGGCGCCGGAGCGGGACTGGTAGACGAGCTGCCAGGGGTGGTCCACGCCGGTGCGCTCGCGGACCGCCCCGGTGATCAGCCGCGCGACCTCCAGGTGCTGCTCCACGTACGCGCCGCCGTCGCCGTGGTCCTCGACCGGGCCGGAGGTGTCCGCCGACGCGTTCGGGATGGAGTGGGTCGAGAAGGCGAGGTGCGCGCCGTCGCGGACGTCCTCGGGGAGGTCGGCGAGGGAGCGCAGGACGCCCTCGATCATGGGCTCCAGGAAGCCCTCGTGGTTGAAATAGTGCCGCAGCTTGTCGATCCGGGGGAGCTCGACGCCCTCGGCCGCCAGGGCCGCCAGCGAGTCGGCGAGGTTCTCCCGGTACTGGCGGCAGCCCGAGTACGAGGCGTACGCGCTCGTGGCGAGGACCAGGATGCGGCGGTGGCCGTCGGCGACCATCTCGCGCAGGGTGTCCGTCAGGTACGGGGCCCAGTTGCGGTTGCCCCAGTAGATCGGCAGGTCCAGGCCGTGGCCGGCGAAGTCCTTGCGCAGGGCGTCCAGCAGGGCGCGGTTCTGGTCGTTGATGGGGCTGACCCCGCCGAACAGGAAGTAGTGCTGCCCGACTTCCTTCAGGCGTTCCTTGGGGATGCCGCGCCCTCGCGTCACGTTCTCCAGGAACGGGACGACGTCGTCCGGGCCCTCCGGGCCGCCGAACGAGAGCAGGAGCAGGGCGTCGTAGGGGGTGGCATCGAGCGCGTCTCGCATGGGTCGATCCTGTCATCCGGTACTGACAGCCGGGAAACGGCGGGGTGCCGGACCGAGTTCCGCCAGCGGGCCGCCAGGTGCGTTAGGGTCACCTAACTCGTAAGCTGTATCCGCCGCATTCACGCCTTACTGGACTGTCGGCATCCCCAGCCGATCCCGTCCGACCGGAGACCCCCGTGCCGAGCCCCTATCTCGCCCTGTTCGCCGCCCCGGGCAGCAAGGGCTTCTCCGCCGCGGGGTTCCTCGGCCGGATGCCGTTGTCGATGATGGGCATCGGCGTGGTGACCATGGTGTCGCAGCTCACCGGGCGGTACGGACTCGCCGGCGCGCTGTCGGCGACCATGGCGCTGGCCGCGGCCGTGGCGGGCCCGCAGGTCTCGCGGCTGGTGGACCAGCACGGGCAGCGGCGGGTGCTGCGACCGGCGACGCTGATCGCCCTCGTCTCGGCGGCCGGGCTGCTGTTCGCCGCGCACTACAGGTGGCCCGACTGGACGCTGTACGTGTTCAGCGCGGGCATCGGGTGCGTGCCGAGCATCGGCGCGATGATCCGCGCGCGGTGGGCCTCGCTGTACGGCGGGACGCCGCAGCTGCACACCGCTTACTCGTTCGAGTCGGTGATCGACGAGGTCTGCTTCATCTTCGGGCCGATCATCTCGATCGGGCTGTCCACGGCCTGGTTCCCGGAGGCGGGGCCGCTGCTCGCCGCCTGCTTCCTGGCGGTCGGCGTCTTCTGGCTGACCGCTCAGCGCGCCACCGAGCCCGCGCCGCACCCGCGTGAGAAGCACGGCGACGGCGGCAGCGCGCTGCGCTCCCCCGGGCTCCAGGTCCTGGTGGCCACCTTCGTGGCGACCGGGGCCATCTTCGGGGCCGTCGACGTGGTCACCGTGGCCTTCGCCGACGAGCAGGGCCACAAGGGCGCCGCGAGCATCGTGCTCGCCCTCTACGCGGCGGGCTCCTGCGCGGCCGGCCTCGTCTTCGGGCTGCTGCACTTCAAGGGGGCGCCCGAACCTCGCTGGCTGCTGGGCATATGCGCGATGGCCGTGAGTATGATCCCCCTCCTACTGGTCGGAAACTTGCCGTTTCTGGCCGTGGCGCTGTTCCTTGCGGGCCTGGCCATCGCTCCCACGATGATCACCACGATGTCCCTCATCGAGCAGCACGTACCACGCGCGCAGCTGACCGAGGGCATGACCTGGATCAGTACCGGGCTCGCGGTCGGGGTCGCACTCGGCTCCTCCGCGGCCGGCTGGGTCATCGACGCGGCCGGGGCGCGCGCCGGGTACGGGGTTCCGGCGGTGTCCGGGGCCGTCGCGGTCGCGGTCGGTTTTCTGGGGTACCGCCGGCTCAAGGGGCCGGCTCCGCGTCGGGGAGGCACCGTTGAGCAGCACAGCGAGCGGGAAGAACGGCACGTGGCGTAACTGGGGCGGAAACGTCTCGGCACGCCCCGCGCGGGAGGTGACTCCCGCCTCGGTCGAGGAGCTCGCGGACGCCGTACGGAAGGCGGCGGCGGACGGCCTGAAGGTGAAGGCCGTCGGCACCGGGCACTCCTTCACCTCGATCGCCGCCACCGACGGTGTGTTGATCCGCCCTCAACTGTTGACCGGCATCCGCAACATTGATCGCGATGCCATGACGGTCACCGTCGAGGCCGGTACGCCCCTCAAGAGGCTCAACATGGCGCTCGCGCGGGAGGGCCTGTCGCTCACGAACATGGGCGACATCATGGAGCAGACCGTCTCCGGCGCCACCAGCACCGGCACGCACGGCACCGGCCGCGAGTCCGCTTCGATCGCCGCCCAGATCAAGGGCCTGGAGCTGGTCACCGCCGACGGCTCGGTGCTCGCCTGCTCCGAGAAGGAGAACCCCGAGGTCTTCGCGGCCGCCCGGATAGGCCTCGGCGCGCTCGGCATCGTCACCGCGATCACCTTCGCCGTGGAGCCGATCTTCCTGCTGACGGCTCGCGAGGAGCCGATGCCCTTCGACAAGGTGCTCGCCGACTTCGACGAACTGTGGGCCGAGAACGAGCACTTCGAGTTCTACTGGTTCCCGCACACCGGCAGCACCAACACCAAGCGCAACAACCGCAGCGCGGGCCCGGAGAAGCCGGTCCCGCAGCTCCAGGGCTGGATCGAGGACGAGTTCCTCTCCAACGGCGTCTTCCAGGTCGCCCAGTGGGTCGGCCGCGCGGCGCCCGGGACGATCCCGACGATCGCCCGCGTCTCCAGCAAGGCCCTGTCCTCGCGGACCTACACGGACATCCCCTACAAGGTCTTCACATCACCGCGCCGGGTGCGCTTCGTGGAGATGGAGTACGCCGTCCCGCGCGAGGCCGTCACCGAGACGCTGCGCGAACTGAGGACCATGGTCGAGCGCTCCGGCCTCAGGATCAGCTTCCCGATCGAGGTGCGCACCGCGCCGGCCGACGACATCACCCTGTCCACCGCGTCGGGCCGCGACAGCGCCTACATCGCCGTGCACATGGTCAAGGGCACGCCCTACCAGGCGTACTTCACCGCCGCCGAGCGCATCTTCACCGCGCACGAGGGGCGTCCGCACTGGGGCAAGGTGCACACGCGCGACGCCGAGTACTTCGCCGGGGTCTACCCGCGCTTCGGCGAGTTCACCGCGCTGCGGGATCGGCTTGATCCTGATCGTCGGTTCCAGAACGACTACTTGCGGAGGGTGTTGGGCTCGTAGCGTCGGACCCGGTGGGTGTGGCGGACGGCGTCGCGCTGTCCGCCGAGTCGCTGGGGGTCGGCGTCGGGCTGGATGTCGTAGTGCTGTCCGATGACGCGCCGCCCGACGGGGCAGCGCTGTCGTCGGCGGTGGTGGACGGGGTTCCCGACGAGGTCGAAGCGGGTGTGTCGTCGCCGGAGTTCGAGGACGTCGACGACGAGTCCCGGCCGGTGACCGCGCCGCTGACCGTGGTGCCCTTGCCGCCGCTGAAGCTGCCGCCGGACACCAGCTCGTACGTGGTGATCCCGGCCATGGTGACCCCGAAGACGAGGGCCGCGGCGAGCAGTGGGCGCTTCCAGCTCCTGACCCGCGCGCGGTAGACGGTTCCCTCCGTGAACTCCCCAGGGGGCAGCGGCTGTTCCGGGGTCTCGGTCCTGGAGGTGACGGTCGCCTCCCTCAGCTGCTCGCCGGTGCGTCTGAAGAAGTGCTGGAAGACGGAGCCCCCGCAGGTGGCGATCACGCTCACGAGACCGGCGCCGAGGATCGTGCCGTAGACCCCGAAGTAGGAGGCGAGTTTGGCCGCCACCACCGCGGCCACCGCGCCGCCCGCCACTTGGGGGACGTTCAGATCGATCCGCTTTTCCCTGATATCGGGCCTTCCGCGCATTCCGGTGCCTTGCCTGCCTTTCCCGCACTTGACCAACCAACTGCACGAGAAAAGGACGTATGCGCGAAACCAATAGTTCCGTTTCTGGTGATTCCGTGAAGTACGCCACGTTCAAGATCCGTGAATTCGCGCGAGAGGCCGCCAAGTCCCGTTCGTTGCCAGAAGTTGGGCGGCGCGCCAATCCACGCACGTGGTCCAAATGGAGTACTGTTGCGAGCCCTGGATCCGGTCTCCCGCCAGGGCGTCCGCGGCTTCAAGGACCGCCAGGAGGGGGCTAGTTGCACAGGGTGACGGAGTTGGTCACTTAGCGTTGCGAATAGGTAACCGTGCCATAACGGCGATCCAGGGCCCGTGCCCGACACGCCGGGCAACTCGGCAAGGTTGTGGCAGGCTGCACCCGGGCAGGCCACACTCGACTAGCGGAAGCAGCGACGTACGTGACGTCGGCAGGCACCACCCGGGAGGTCCCCATGCCCGAACTGCGTGTCGTGGCCGTCTCGAATGACGGCACACGGCTGGTGCTGAAGGCTGCGGACAGCACGGAGTACACGCTTCCGATTGACGAGCGTCTGCGCGCCGCGGTACGCGGCGACCGTCCCCGCCTCGGCCAGATCGAGATCGAGGTGGAGAGTCATCTCCGCCCCCGCGACATCCAGGCACGTATACGCGCCGGTGCGACGGCCGAAGAGGTCGCGCAGATGGCCGGCATCCCCGTGGACCGCGTACGCCGTTTCGAGGGCCCCGTGCTCGCGGAGCGCGCGTTCATGGCCGAGCGGGCACGCAAGACACCCGTCCGCCGCCCCGGCGAGAACGCGGGCCCCCAGCTCGGCGAGGCCGTCCAGGAACGGCTGCTGCTGCGCGGCGTCGAGAAGGACACCGTCCAGTGGGACTCGTGGCGCCGCGACGACGGCACCTGGGAAGTCCTGCTGGTCTACCGGGTCGCGGGCGAACCGCACTCGGCGAGCTGGACGTACGACCCGCCCCGGCGGCTCGTCCAGGCCGTCGACGAGGAGGCGCGTTCGCTGATCGGCGAGTCCGACGACCTCGCCGTGCCGGAGCCCAGCTTTCCGTTCGTCCCGCGGATCGCGCGGCTGCCCCGCGACCGTCCGCTGGACCGCGCCCTCGACCGGCCGAGCCTGCCCGCGCCGACGCCCGATCCGGTCGAGGAGGCCACGGCCGAGCGGGACTCGCTGACCAGCCTGCTGGAGGCGGTACCGAGCTTCCGGGGCGACCTGGTGGTTCCGGAGCGCCCGTCGGAGCCCGCCCCGCCCGTGGAGGAGCCCCCCGCCGAGCCCGAGGCGGAGGAACCCCCGGCCCCGGCGGCCTCGGCCGGCTCGGCCTACGCGGACGTCCTCATGCCCCGCTCCGTCGGCAGCCACCGCGACCGCCTCATCGGCTCCACCGACCGCCAGGCCGAGGCCGACGGCGTCCGCCCCGGCCGCCGCGCGGCCGTCCCGAGCTGGGACGAGATCGTGTTCGGCACCCGCCGCAAGAAGCAGGAGTAGTCACTCGTACGGCCGCGGAGACGGCCGTACGAGGGTGAGGGCCGCGCCGGATCCGGTGCGGCCCTCACCCGTTCGACCGACTACTGCGGATCCGGTCCCACGGCGACCGGCCGGGACGGATCCGACGACCACTCCGACCACGATCCGACGTACAGCGCCGCCGGAATCCCCGCGACCGCCAGGGCCAGCACCTCGTGCGCCCCGGAGACGCCCGAACCGCAGTACACGCCGACCTCGGAGCCGTCGACCGCCCCGAGGGCCTTGAAGCGCGCGCTCAGCTCCGCCGCGGGCAGGAAGCGTCCGTCTGCCCCCACGTTCTCGTTCGTCGGCGCGGAGAGGGCGCCCGGGACATGGCCACCGACCCGGTCGATCGGCTCGACCTCACCGCGGTACCGCTCCCCCGCCCGCGCGTCGAGCAGCACCCCGGACCGCGCCAGCGCCGCCGCCGCGTCCGCGTCGAGGAGCCCCGCGGCTCCCGGCGCCGGTTCGAAGTCGCCCTCGGCGGGAGCCGGGCCGGGCACGGACGACCGGAGGGGCCCCTCCCATGTCGGCAACCCGCCGTCGAGGACCCGCACGTCCGGGTGACCCGTCCAGCGCAACAACCACCACGCGCGGGCGGCCGCCCAGCCCTGTCCCCCGTCGTACACGACCACCGGCGCGGCGGCCGAGACACCCGCCCGGCGCATCGCGGCGCCGAACTCCGCGACATCGGGCAGCGGATGCCGGCCGCGCGCACCGGCGGCGGAGGCGAGTTCCCTGTCCAGGTCGACGAAGACCGCGCCCGGGATGTGCCCGGCCGCGTACTCGGCCCGGCCGTCGAAGGGCGGCTCTCCGGCCGCCTTGGCCACGCTCAACTGCCAGCGGACGTCGAGCAGTACAGGCGGGTTCCCACCCGCCAGTTCGCTCGCTAGTTCGGATGCGGAGATGATGGCGTTCATGGCCACCATCCTTGCGTACGGGGTGGCCGCATCCTCCGTGTCGGGCTACTCTGCTCCGCCGGACAGCCCCGATCACGAGGCGTACGGGATCGGGCACATGCTGTACAGCCGATCGACACCTGTAGGCAATCGCGCGGAAACGGACGGGAAACCGCACACCGGGCATTCTGCGGGCAAGGGCCATGGAGCGGCGGCGCGCCCGGAGCGCGCCGTGCCACGGGTGGTGCGAGCATCGGCACGGGGTTCCGGAGAGCGGCGGCGACACGGCCGCCGCGAGGGGTCGAGGAGAGAGTGACGATGACCGGCGAGACGCACACGCCCGGCACACCCTGCTGGGTGAGCCTGATGGTGCACGGACTGACCACGACCCAGGACTTCTACGGCGAACTGTTCGGCTGGGAGTTCCGACCCGGCCCCAAGCAGCTCGGCCCCTACGTCCAGGCCCTGCTGGACGGCGAGGAGGTCGCCGGAATCGGCCAACTTCCGCCCGACCGCCACCTCCCGGTCGCCTGGACGCCCTACCTCGCCTCGGACGACGTCGACCTGACCGCGGAGACGGTACGGCTGTGCGGCGGCACCGTCGGGGTCGGCCCCCTGGACGCGGACGAGGCGGGCCGCCTGGCGATCGGTTCCGACCCCTCCGGCGCGGTCTTCGGCATCTGGCAGGCGGGAGCACACCGCGGCACGGGCATCTCGGGCGTCCCCGGCACACCGGCCTGGCACGAGCTGCTCACCTTCGAGACGGCGAGCGTCGCCAAGTTCTACGAGACGGTCTTCGGCTACGAGGAGGAGCCGGTGGTATCCGCCGACTTCGACTACGTCACCCTCCACATCGCCGGCCACCCGGTCGCCGGTATCCACGGCGTCGGCAACTCCCTCCCCCGCGACCGGGGTCCGCACTGGATGACGTACTTCGAGGTGGCCGACACCGACGAGACCGTCGCCCACCTCACCGCCCTCGGCGGCCACATCCTGAAACCGGCCCACGAGAGCCCCCACGGCCGCGTGGCGACGGTGGCGGATCCTGAGGGGGCGCGGTTCTCGGTGGTACAGGGGCCTCGCTGAGGCTCGGGTCGCCGGCGGCGTAGGCGAAGGTAGGCGAGGGACCGTCCCCGAGGCCGTCACCCCACACTCCTCAGCCCTTCCGCCCTGGAGCCGGTCGATCCATACGCGCCGTGGTGGAACAGCAGTGCCTCTTCCCGGTCTCCCGCGACGGCGGCCGTGACGCGGCCGATGACGATCAGGTGGTCACCGCCCGGGTACGTGTCCTCGACCGTGGCCTCCAGCCAGGCCGTAGCGCCGGACAGGCGTGGGGTGCCGTTGCCCAGGAGGCAGGAGTGGGGGATTCCGGCGAAGCGGTCGGTACGGCGGCGGGCGAAGGCGCGGGCGGTGGCCTGCTGGTCGGCGGCGAGGACGTTGACGCAGAACAGGCCGGCTTCGCGGACCAGCGGCCAAGTGTCGGAGGAGCGCGAGACGTTGAAGGAGATCAGCGCCGGGTCCAGGGACAGCGAGGGTGAAGGACTGGCAGGTGAGGCCCGCCGGGCCGGTCGGCGTCATGGTGGTGATGACGGTGACGCCCGTGGGGAAGCGGCCGGCCACGGATCGTAGGAGCGCGGGGTTGATGATCGGCCTGACGACGGTCATCGGCCCTCCAGGCCCAGGCCCGGGCCCAGCCCCAGGGAGCGGGAGCGGAGCACCGGCCAGGCGGCGAAGGACAGCGCCGCCATCGCACCGAAGTAGAGCCAGGTGCCGCCGTCGAGCAGGGCGCCGCCGAGGATCGGTCCGGCGAAGAAACCCAGGTAGCGAAGTTCCAGCGCGCCGAAGAACGCCCCCTTCTCCGCGTCCGGCGCCAGACGGTGGGTGACGAGGTCGGCCATCGGCATCAGGAGCGCCTCCCCGACGGTCCAGGCGAGCACCCCGGCCAGCAGGACCCCCAGTCGGCCGTCCGAGGTTCCCCAGCAGAGGAAGGCGGCGGCGAAGCCGGTACAGCCCACCCCGGCCTGTGCCGGGAGCGTGGTGCGGCGGGCGAGCCATGCCGCCGGCCACTGGTAGGCGAATCCCAGGACGGCGTGCACCGCGAAGACCACCGCGAACAGCGTCGGGGCGCGGTCGCCGGACTCTGCCTTGAGGTACAGCGGGATCATCGATTCGAGCTGCGCGAAGACCAGGGTGATCAGGACAGCCGAGACCAGCACCAGCCGGAACCGCCCGTCGCGCAGGGAGTGCGTCCATGTCCAGCGCCCCTGGCGGACCGGCGGGACGCGGACGTCCAGCGCCCGCAGGGAGTCCCGTCGCGCGTGGACCAACAGGACGCAGCAGGCGAACAGCGCCGCGGAGACGGCGAAGAGGGCCCGGTGGGAGACGCTGTAGGCCGCAGCGCCCGCGAGAGGCCCGAGCGCGGCGCCGGCCGACACGGTCATGAACCGTATGCGGAAGACCAGTTCGCCGCCCTCGCCCGCGGCGAGGCTCATCAGCTTCTTCAAGGACGGCCCGACCAGCATCAGCGCGCCGCCCAGGCACACGATCAGGGGCAGCACCAGCACCGGTGCGGTGACGGTCGCGAGGGCCGCGGCCAGCAGCGTGTAGAGGGCGAGTCCCGCGCGCAGCAGGCTTCCCGCTCCGGCGCGGTCGGTGATGGCTCCGCCCGCCAGCGCCCCCACCGCACCGACCAGGGCGACGGAGCCGGTGAAGGCGCCGATCGCGGCCGGTGGCAGCGAGGTGATGTCGGCGAGGTAGAGCGCCAGGAAGGGCATCATGCCGAAGAAGGCACAGGAGTTGATCAGCGAGCAGAGTGCCAGGACGCGGACCGTCCGGTCCCCGATGAGGTCCTTGAAGCCCGCCTGGCGCACCTGCGTGGTCGTCGTCATCGCAGTGCTCGTTCCGTCTCGGCGCGCATCTGCGCCCACAGCGCCCTGCCGGCCTCGGTGAACTCCGCCGTGGGTTCGCCCTCGATCTCGTCCAGGCCCTTGGCGAGCAGATCCGCGTTCTGCCGCGTCAGTTCGCGGTGGATCTCCCGACCGGTGCGGTCGTAGGCGCGGCGGTGGAAGGCGGTGATGCGGGCGAACGCGTGGACGGCCATGAGCATGCCCCACAGCGGGCGCGGGTCCTTGCGTACCGGGGAGTTGAAGGTCGCCCCTTCCGCGACGGTCACCAGCGGGTCGAGTTCCAGGAGCAGCATCAACCTGAGGTGCGAACTCTCGTGCAGGAGATGCTCGGCGGTGTAGTGGGTGGCGCTGAACGGCTGGGCCGCCTCCGACACGAACACCGCGCCCATCAGGATCGCCTCGGTGAACGAGGAGTGGAACTCGGAGGCGTAGGGCACGACCAGCCGGGTGTAGGAGCGGATCTCGGTGGCGAGTTCGGGCCACACCTCCTCGATGAGGGCGAAGGCGCGGGACAGGTCGGTGATGTCGTCCGCGCCGACCTCCCTCACGGCGAGGTCGGCGCGAGGGTAACCGGGCTGCGGCTCATGGGAGTTCATCGAGGTGAAGTGGCGTGCGACGAAGGGGCCGGCGTTGTCGATCTCGATGTCGGTTCCGGCGATGACCGGTCGTCGCACGCGCCGGGCGTTCCCGAGCCGGGGGTCGCCCGCGCCGTGGATGTAGGAGGCGGGCACGGCGGCGGCGCCGTCGCGGACGGTGCCGTCGCCGTCCTCGCGGATCACCAGTCGGTGCACGGGGGTGTCGAAGACCAGGTGATGGCGCGTCTGGGGGAACCGCACCTCGGTGACGGGCGCGGCCAGCGGCACGTCGGTGCCCGCGGGGTCCGTGGGGTCCGCGGCGGGGCCGGTCGCGTGGGGCAGGGCGACGAACCGCGCGAAGTGCGTGGACCAGGTGCGGATGAAGTCGGCGTCCTTGCGCTGGGCCGCGAGCATCAACTGCCGCCACAGGTAGGGGAAGACCGGATGGGACAGGAGCCGGTGGGCGGACTCGTCGTCCAGCGCCGCGAACCGCTGCCCCCACAGGGCCAGTTCGGCCTCGGTCCGCTCACCCGCGAGCTGCCCCAGCCGCTTGGTCACCCGCGGGACGGAGGCGCGGAGCTTGGCCACGTAGGCGGGCAGGACGGGATCGTCGTCCCCGGCGAGGGCCAGATGGCCGCCGAGGAAGTCGGTGGTGGTCATGATGAGGTCCTGTTCGGAGAGAGTGACGACGGTGCGATGTCCGGGTCCGGCAGGCCGCGGCGGCGCAGGAAAGGCTCGATGCGCGGCTGGTCCAGGCCGGTGAGCTCGTGGAACATGGCCATCGCGGCACGGGATCCGCCGGCGGCGAGCATCGTGCGGAGCGCCTCGCCGCTCGCGCGCGTGAGGCCGCCGCGCCGCTCCAGCGCCTCGACCAGGTTCGCGGCGATGATCTCGGACCACAGGTAGGCGTAGAAGCCCGCGCCGTAGGGGCCGTGGAAGACGTGGTCGAAGTAGCCGGAGCGGTAGCGCGGCGGAATCTCGGGCACCTTGTCCAGCCCCCAGCGGGCGGCGCCCCGCGCTTCGACCCGCGCGGGGTTCCAGTCCGCGTTGCCGCCCTGACCGTCGGGGGCGCTGGGGGCGTCGGAGGCGCTGCGTGCGTCGGGTGCGTCGGGTGCGTCGGGTGCGTCGGGTGCGTCGGGGAGTGTGTGCCAGGACCAGTCCACCGCCGCCGCGCCCAGGATCTCCACCAGCAGATGCACTCCGCCGGTGCCGTGCCGCTCGCCCACCTGCTTGATCCACTCCGGGGGCAGCGGCTGTCCGGTGCGGTGGTGCCGGGCGTAGTGCGCGAGAAGTCGCTCGTCGAAGGCCCACGTCTCGTGGACCTGGGCGGGCGCCTCGGAGAAGTCGCGGGGTACGCCGGGGGCCGAGTGCGCCGGGTAGCGGACGTCGGAGAGCAGTGCGTGCAGGGCGTGGCCGAACTCGTGGAAGAGGGTGACGACTTCGGACATGTCGAGGAGGCAGGGGCGCCCGGTACCGGGCGGGGTGAGGTTGAAGGTGTTCACCACGACGGGCCGGGTCGCGGTGGAGTGGGCCTGGGGGCGCAGGATCCCCGTCCACGCGCCGCCTCGTTTGCCGGGCCGGGAGAAGACGTCGATGAGGAAGAGGCCCACCGTGCCGGCGTGTTCGTCGGTGACCTGGAAGACGCGGGCCCCAGGGTGGTGGGCGGTGAGGTCATGGTGTTCGGTGAACTCGAGGCCGTACAGGAGGCGGGCGCTGTGGAAGAGGCCCTGGGTGATGACCGCGTCCAGTTCGAAGTGGGCGCGGAGTTCGTCCGCGGTGGGTCCTTCGCCGGCGCCCGGGGGTGCCGCCGCCGCGTGGTGGGTCCAGTCCCAGGCCCGGATCCGGTGGCCGGCCCTGGCCCGCAGCGCGCGGCGTTCGGTGTGCGCCGCGTGCAGGAGCGGCTGCGCCAGCTGCCGGAACATCGCCTCCACGGCCTGCGGGGTGCCCGTCGTCTGGTCCTCGGTCGCCCAAGCGGCGTACGACGGGTAGCCCAGGATGCGGGCCTGGCGGGCGCGTAACCGGGCGATGCGGGCGGCCCGTTCCTCGTTGTCCGCGCCTCTCCCCAGCGAGCGTTCGAACAGTGTTCTACGAGTGTCCCGGTCACTCAGCTGCACGAGCGCCGGCTGGCTGGTGGACGAGGCGAGCGGCAGGACGTGCCAGGGTTCCGCCCTGCCTCGGCGCGCTGCCTCCTCGGCCGTGGCCGCGAGCCGGTCGGCCGGCAGACCGCGCAGGACGTCGGGACCGGGTACCGCCAGGGCCTGACGGTGGGTGTCCTCGATCAGGGTCTGCCGGTAGGCGGCACACTCACGGGAGAGCTGGCGGTTGACCTCGCCGAGTTCCCGGGCGGCTTCTGCGGGCAGCATGGCGCCCACCCGGCGCATGCGGCGCCACCAGTGGACGGTCAGGGCCCGGGACTGGGGGTCGGCGATCGTGTCGCGTCCGGCGTGCACCGCGTCGATACGGGCGACCAGGCGCCGGTTGCGGACGATGCGCCCCTCGTGGCGGGAGAGCAGGACTGCGATGTCCTGCTCCAGGCCGGTCAGCGCGGGGTCGCCGCCCGCGGTGACCTGGTGGGTGAACGCGTCATGGATGTACTGCACCCGCGTGCCGGAGAACTCCAGCGCCTCTACGGTGTTGGCGAAGTCCGGCGGCGCCGGATCGGCGGCGATGGCGGCGACCCGGTCCTCGCGCTCGGCGACGGCCTGTTCCAGCGCGGGCCGGTAGTGCGCGGGGCGGATGTCGGCGAACGGCTGCATCCCGTGCGCGGCGGGAGGTTCCAGAAGCGGGTTCGCGCCCATCGGCACGGAAGGCTCCGGGGGCGGGGCGGGGCTGGCGGCCGGCGGCGTCGCGCCCTGGCCGCCGCGAACGAGCGGGCCGCCGCACAGGAGGCCGCGCCCCGCGCGGTGTTCGCCCTGCCGCCCGCGGAGGCGGACCGCACCGAGGGCACCACGAACGGGCCGGGCGGTGCGGAACAGCCGGCGATCGCGGCCGGGCAGGTGCAGGTTCCGGGACAGGTGCAGGGTGGCGTCCCCGGGCAGGTCGCCGTGCCCGCGCAGGCGCCCGCCGCTCAGGTCGCCGTCCATGTCCCGGGCCAGGCCGTTCCCGCTGCCGGGCTCGTCGACGACGGCCGGCACGACGCCGTGCCGCACGACCAGGCCGACGACCACACCCCGCCACAGCCGCACCCCGCGTCCGCGCCCACGGGCCGGCGCCGACGAGCTATGGGCGCGCCCGGGGAAGCCGGTGGGACACCCGCGCAGGGCATTCCGGCACAGCAGGCCCAGCAGACACAGCAGGCGCAACAGGCCCAGCAGCTGATCGCCGGGCAGCAGACCGCTCAGCCGGTCCCCGCCCAGGCCACCCGGCCCGCCGCCGTCCCCGCGCAGAACACCACCGGTC
>NZ_JABERD010000018.1 GCF_013044505.1 Streptomyces sp. S3(2020)
TGTATTGTAAGGTATTCCTGATCTTCTAACATGCTCTTAGCTTATTGTCACGTCTGTGTGTTGCTCGTGCTGCCTGTGTGCTATTTGCTCCTCTATCCTCTACTCGTCTATTGGTCTTTTTTCTTTGTGTTTTTAAGCAGACGATGGCATACTAGGTGCTCATGAGTCTCGTGGGCTCGTATATTTGTATAATAGACAGGTTACGTGAAGCTCGACCAGCCGCGAGGCTCGGAATCCCGCGAGGACTCCACCTTCAAACTGGTCAAGGGCCTCGCGGACAGCTCCTGTTACTCCTTCGCCACCCAGGACGGCAAGTACCTGCGCCACCGCAGCTTCGTCCTGGTCGCCGAACGCAGCGACGGCTCGTCCCTGTTCAAGCAGGACGCGACCTTCTGCTCCCGTTCGTCCTCGGTGTACGGCGCGGTCATGCTGGAGTCGGTGAACTATCCGGGCCGCTTCCTGCGCCACCAGAACTTCCAGCTGAAGCTGGATCCGTACCAGTACAACGACCTGTACCGATCGGACTCGGCGTTCCAGCTGGTCGACGGACTGGCCTGAGCACACACGCGAAAAACGGCGACGCCCGCGAGGGCGTCGCCGTTTCTGCGTTCGCGGTGGGTCTCAGACGTTGAACCCGAGCGCCCGAAGCTGCTCGCGCCCGTCGTCCGTGATCTTGTCCGGGCCCCACGGCGGCATCCAGACCCAGTTGATGCGCAGCTCGTTGACGAGGCCGTCCGTGGCGGACTTGGCCTGGTCCTCGATGACATCGGTCAGCGGGCAGGCCGCCGAGGTCAGGGTCATGTCGATCGTCGCGATGTTCGCGTCGTCGATGTGAATGCCGTAGATGAGGCCGAGGTTGACGACGTCGATGCCCAACTCGGGGTCGACCACGTCGTACAGCGCCTCGCGGACCTCGTCCTCGGAGGCCGGCTTCATCTCCACGGTGTCGCTCATGCCGTCTTCCTTTCGGCGTCGGCCCCGCTCAGGGCCTGGGCCGTCGCGTCCTTCCACGCCATCCAGCTGAGGAGGGCGCACTTGACCCGGGCCGGGTACTTGGAGACACCGGCGAACGCGACCGCGTCCTCCAGCACCTCCTCCATGGCGTCGTCGGGCTCGATCTTCCCCTTGGACTGCATCAGCTCCAGGAAGGTCTCCTGGATCTTCTGCGCCTCGGCGAGGTCCTTGCCGACGAGGAGGTCGTTCAGCACGGAGGCGGAGGCCTGGCTGATCGAGCAGCCCTGCCCCTCGTACGAGATGTCCGCGATCCGCGCAGTGCCGTCGCCGAAGGCATACTTCACGCGCAGCGTGATCTCGTCGCCGCACGTCGGGTTGACGTGGTGCACCTCGGCGTCGCCATCCCGAAGACCGCGCCCGTGCGGGTGCTTGTAGTGGTCCAGGATGACTTCCTGGTACATCGAATCAAGCTTCACGACTCAGCCAGCTCCTCAGCCGAAGAAGTTCCGTACGTGCTCCAGACCGTCGACCAGAGCGTCGATCTCGGCCGGCGTGGAGTACAGATAGAACGACGCTCGCGTGGTCGCGGGAATTCCGTAGCGCAGGCAGACCGGGCGGGCGCAGTGGTGACCCACGCGGACCGCGATGCCCTGCTCGTCCAGAACCTGGCCCACGTCGTGCGGGTGGATGTCGCCGAGCGTGAAGGAGATCGCCGCACCCCGGTCCTCGGCCGTCGTCGGGCCGATGATCCTGAGGTCCGGGACCTCGCCGAGCCGCTTCACCGCGTACTCGGTGAGCGCGTGCTCATGGGCGAGGATCTTGTCCATGCCGATCGAGTTCAGGTAGTCGATCGCCGCGCCCAGACCGACCGCCTGCGCGATCGGCGGGGTGCCCGCCTCGAACTTGTGCGGGGCGGGAGCGTAGGTCGACGAGTGCATCGACACCGTCTCGATCATCTCGCCGCCGCCCAGGAACGGCGGCAGGTCCTCCAGCAGCTCCTGGCGGCCCCACAGGACGCCGATGCCGGTCGGACCGCACATCTTGTGGCCGGTGAAGGCCACGAAGTCGGCCTGCAGCGCCTGCACGTCCAGCGGCATGTGCGGGGCGGCCTGCGAGGCGTCGATGCAGACGAGCGCACCGACCTCCTGCGCGCGGCGCACTATCGCCTCGACGGGGTTCACGGTGCCGAGGATGTTGGACACCAGCACGAAGGAGACGATCTTCGTCTTCTCGGTGATGATCTCGTCGATGTTGGAGAGGTCGAGGCGGCCGTCGTCGGTGAGGCCGAACCACTTCAGCTTCGCGCCCGTGCGCTGCGAGAGCAGCTGCCACGGCACGATGTTGGAGTGGTGCTCCATCTCCGTGATGACGATCTCGGTCTCGTGGTCCACGCGGTAGGGCTCGTCCGCCCAGCCCAGCATGTTCGCGACGAGGTTGAGCGACTCGGAGGCGTTCTTGGTGAAGATCACCTCGTCCCGCGACGGCGCGTTGATGAACGACGCGACCTTGTCACGCGCGCCCTCGTACAGCGCCGTGGCCTCCTCGGCGAGCACATGCACACCGCGGTGGACGTTGGCGTTGTAGCGCTCGTAGTACTCGTTCAGGGCGTCCAGGACCTGGCGCGGCTTCTGCGAGGTCGCCGCGTTGTCCAGGTACACGAGCTTCTTACCGTCGTGGACCTGGCGGTCCAGGATGGGGAAGTCCTTACGGATCGCCTCAGTGTCGAGGAGGCCCGGCAGCTGAGTCACGAAGATGCGCCACCCTTCACGTACTTGTCGTAGCCCTCGGCCTCGAGCTGGTCGGCGAGCTCCGGGCCGCCGGACTCGGCGATCCGGCCGTTCGCGAACACGTGCACGTGGTCGGGCTTGATGTAGCGCAGGATGCGCGTGTAGTGCGTGATCAGCAGGGTGCCGACCTCGCCCGTCTCACGGACACGGTTGACGCCCTCGGAGACGATACGAAGGGCGTCGACGTCCAGACCGGAGTCCGTCTCGTCGAGGATCGCGACCTTCGGCTTGAGCAGTTCGAGCTGGAGGATCTCGTGGCGCTTCTTCTCGCCGCCGGAGAAGCCCTCGTTGACGTTGCGCTCGGCGAAGGAGGGGTCCATGTTGAGGCGCTGCATGGCCTCCTTGACCTCCTTGACCCACAGGCGGAGCTTGGGGGCCTCGCCGCGGATGGCGGTGGCGGAGGTGCGCAGGAAGTTGGAGACCGAGACGCCGGGGACCTCGACCGGGTACTGCATCGCCAGGAACAGGCCCGCGCGGGCGCGCTCGTCGACGGACATCTCCAGGACGTCCTCGCCGTCGAGGGTGACGGTGCCGCCGGTGATCGTGTACTTCGGGTGGCCCGCGAGCGAGTAGGCGAGGGTCGACTTGCCGGAGCCGTTGGGGCCCATGATGGCGTGCGTCTCGCCCTGCTTCACGGTCAGGTCGACGCCCTTGAGGATCTCCTTCGTGGCGTTGTCGGCCTCGACGGTGACGTGCAGGTCGTGGATTTCAAGCGTTGCCATGGGTTCCTCAGGACTCCTGGGTGAGGGAGGCGCGTACGTCGACAAGGACGTTGCCTCCTTCGATCTTTACGGGGTATACGGGGACGGGGCGCGTCGCGGGAAGGCCGGACGGCTTGCCGGTGCGGAGGTCGAACGCGGAGCCGTGCAGCCAGCACTCGATCTGGCAGTCCTCCACCTCGCCCTCGGAGAGCGAGACGTTCGCGTGCGAGCAGATGTCGTTGATCGCGAACACCTCGCCCTCGGTGCGGACGACCGAGACCGGCGTGCCGTCGAGTTCCACCCGCATGGGGGTGTCCTCCTCCAGCTCGCTCAGCCCACAGGCACGTACGAACGTCATCAGACGGACGCCTCCAGCTCCTCGTCGATCTTCACGAGAAGGCGTTCCTGGATGTCGTCGACACCGATCTGCTGGACCAGTTCGGCGAAGAAGCCGCGGACCACCAGGCGACGGGCCTCGTCGGCCGGGATGCCGCGGGCCATCAGGTAGAAGAGCTGCTCGTCGTCGAAGCGGCCGGTCGCGGAGGCGTGCCCGGCGCCGACGATCTCGCCGGTCTCGATCTCCAGGTTCGGCACGGAGTCGACGCGGGCGCCGTCCGTGAGGACGAGGTTGCGGTTCATCTCGTAGGTGTCCGTGCCCTCGGCCTTGGCCTCGATGAGCACGTCGCCGATCCACACCGCGTGGGCGCCCTCGCCCTGGAGCGCGCCCTTGTAGACGACGTTGGACTTGCAGTGCGGGACGTTGTGGTCGACCAGGAGGCGGTGCTCCTGGTGCTGGCCGGCGTCCGTGAAGTACAGCCCGAACAGCTCGGCCTCGCCACCGGTGCCGGCATAGGCGACGCGGGGGTGCAGTCGGACGACGTCGCCGCCGAAGGTGACCACGAAGGACTTGAAGGTGGCGTCCCGGCCGATCAGCGCGTTGTGCTGCGCCACGTGCACGGCCTTGTCGTCCCAGTCCTGGACGGAGACGACGGTCAGCTTGGCGCCGTCACCCAGGACGTAGTCGACGTTGGCGGCGAGTACGGCGTCACCGGTGTGGTCGATGACGACGACGGCCTCGGCGAAGGCTCCCAGCTCGATCACCTGGTGGGCGAAGGCGGTGCCGCCCTCGCCGTGCACGGCGATCCGGATCGGCTCGGTGAGGACCGTCTCCTTGGGGACGGTGATCACGCCGGCCTTCTCGAACGCCGAGTAGGCCTGGGCGGCGATGCGGTCCACCGGGGTGCCCGCCTTGCCGAGGCGCGCGTCGTCGCGGCCGACGGTCTCGACGCTGACGCCCTCGGGTGCCTGCACCTCGACCTTCAGGCCCTCGCCGGTCGCGACGGCGGTGCCGTCCTGAAGCCCGCGCAGGCGCTCCAGCGGGGTGAACCGCCACTCCTCCTCGCGGCCGTGCGGGACCGGGAAGTCCGCCACGTCGAAGGACGGGGGCGCGCTCATGCGCGTGGCGACGGTCGACTCGGCGGCCACCGCGATCGAGCCGGCGGTGGTGGATCCCACCGGGATGTTCTGAGCCTCAGCCATGGCTGTCGGTCTGCTCTCTTCCTGCGTAAGTGACGTGACGGAGACGGGTCGCTGCTTAGCCGACCGCGCCTTCCATCTGGAGCTCGATCAGCCGGTTGAGTTCCAGCGCGTACTCCATGGGCAGCTCCTTCGCGATGGGCTCGACGAAGCCGCGCACGATCATCGCCATGGCCTCGAACTCGCTCAGACCGCGGCTCATCAGGTAGAAGAGCTGGTCCTCGGAGACCTTGGAGACGGTCGCCTCATGGCCCATGGACACGTCGTCCTCGCGGACGTCCACGTAGGGGTACGTGTCGGAGCGGGAGATGGTGTCGACGAGCAGCGCGTCGCACAGCACGTTGGACTTGGAGCCGTGGGCGCCCTCGCCGATCTCGACGAGACCGCGGTAGGACGTACGACCGCCACCGCGCGCCACCGACTTGGAGACGATGTTGGAGGAGGTGTTCGGCGCCATGTGAACCATCTTGGAGCCGGCGTCCTGGTGCTGGCCCTCGCCCGCGAAGGCGATGGAGAGGGTCTCGCCCTTGGCGTGCTCGCCCATCAGGTAGACGGCCGGGTACTTCATGGTGACCTTGGAGCCGATGTTGCCGTCGATCCACTCCATGGTCGCGCCCTCGTACGCCACGGCGCGCTTGGTGACCAGGTTGTAGACGTTGTTCGACCAGTTCTGGATGGTCGTGTAGCGGCAGCGGGCGTTCTTCTTGACGATGATCTCGACGACCGCGGAGTGCAGCGAGTCCGACTTGTAGATCGGCGCCGTACAGCCCTCGACGTAGTGCACGTAGGCACCCTCGTCGACGATGATCAGGGTCCGCTCGAACTGGCCCATGTTCTCGGTGTTGATCCGGAAGTAGGCCTGGAGCGGGATCTCGACGTGCACGCCCTTCGGCACGTAGATGAAGGAGCCGCCGGACCACACGGCGGTGTTCAGCGACGCGAACTTGTTGTCGCCGACCGGGATGACGGTGCCGAAGTACTCCTTGAAGAGCTCCGGGTGCTCCTTGAGGGCGGTGTCGGTGTCCAGGAAGATGACGCCCTGCTCCTCCAGGTCCTCGCGGATCTGGTGGTAGACGACCTCGGACTCGTACTGGGCCGCGACACCGGCGACGAGGCGCTGCTTCTCCGCCTCGGGGATGCCGAGCTTGTCGTACGTGTTCTTGATGTCCTCGGGCAGGTCCTCCCAGGACTCCGCCTGCTTCTCCGTGGAGCGCACGAAGTACTTGATGTTGTCGAAGTCGATGCCGGAGAGGTCCGAGCCCCAGTTCGGCATGGGCTTCTTGTCGAACAGGCGCAGGCCCTTGAGGCGGAGCTTGGTCATCCACTCCGGCTCGGACTTCTTCGCGGAGATGTCCTTGACGACGTCCTCGTTGATGCCGCGTCGCGCCGAAGCACCGGCCGTGTCGGAGTCCGCCCAGCCGTATTCGTACTTACCCAGGCCCTCGAGCTCGGGGTGGGCAGTCTCCTCGATGGGGAGAGTCATGCGGGGTTCCTCCCGGCCGTGCTTGCAGATGCGTTATGTGTGGTGTGGGAAATCTTTGGGATGAACGTCGTGCAGACGCCGTCACCGTGCGCGATGGTCGCCAGTCGCTGGACGTGCGTTCCGAGCAGCTGGGAGAAGATCTCGGTCTCCGCCTCGCAGAGCTGTGGGAACTTTTCCGCGACGTGGGCGACGGGGCAGTGGTGCTGGCACAGCTGCTCGCCGACCGGTGCGCTGCGCGCCGTAGCAGCGTACCCGTCCGCGCTCAGGGCCTTGGCCAGGGCTTCGGTGCGCTCTTCGGGGGCGGCGGCCTCGATCGCCGTGCGGTACACGGTGGCCTGCTCGGCGATCCTGGCGCGCGCGAAGGCCACCACGGCCTCGTCCCCGCCGAACCGCTCCGCGATCCAGCGCAGGGCGTCCGCGGCGAGCTTGTCGTAGGACTGGTCGAAGGCGTCGCGGCCGCAGTCGGTGAGCGCGAAGACCTTGGCGGGACGACCGCGCGTGCGGGCGCCGTAGACCTTCTGCTCGCGCGCCTCCACGACGTCGTCGGCGACCAGCGCGTCGAGGTGCCTGCGTACGGCGGCGTGGGTCAGGCCCAGTCGGCCGGCCAGCTCGGCGACGGTCGAGGGCCCGTGGTCCAGGATGGACCGCGCGACCCGGTTGCGCGTCGAACGCTCACCGGTCGCGAGCTCCTCCTGAAGGGTCCCCGTGGGGGTCTCCCGAGCCTCGCCGACGTTTTTCACAACACCATTGTTGCGTAATTCCTCAGAGCCGGGCAACCCGCGTCCCGGCCGATGCACGGTGCGGTGCGTCACTTAGGTAAAGCTAACCTGACCTGCGGAAACGATCTTTGATCGATCAATTCGGTGGCATCGCCGGGCCCCTTCCGGGACACTCCACCACCATGGCCATACCCCCTCCGACCGGCCCACTTGTCACCCGCGGCACCATGGCCGCACAGCTGCGCGAGCTGGGCGTCCGGGACGGCGAGACCCTCCTCGTCCACTCCTCCCTGAAGTCGCTCGGCTGGGTCTGCGGCGGACCTGTAGCGGTCGTCCAGGGCCTGCTCGACGCCCTCGGCCCGGACGGCACCCTCGTGGTCCCCACCCAGACCGGCGACCTCTCGGACCCCGCCGTGTGGGCGAACCCGCCGGTGCCCGAGGAATGGTGGGACACGATCCGCGCGTCCATGCCGTCCTACGACCCCCAGGTCACGCCCTCGCGCGGGGTCGGCGTGCTCCCGGAGACCGTGCGCACCTGGCCGGGCGCCCTGCGCAGCGCGCACCCTCAGACGTCGTTCGCGGCGATCGGCGCCCGTGCCGCCGAAGTCGTCGACTCGCACGCGGCCGACTGCCGGCTCGGCGAGCACAGCCCCCTGGCCCGCCTCGAAGCCCTCCACGCGCGCGTGCTCCTGCTCGGCGCCGGCTACGGCACGTGCACGAGCTTCCACCTCGCCGAGTACCGCATCCCCTCGCCCCTGGTGAAGGTGGGCCGCCCCGGTCCGGCCGGCTGGG
Organism: Streptomyces sp. S3(2020); assembly: GCF_013044505.1. Lineage (GTDB taxonomy): Bacteria > Actinomycetota > Actinomycetes > Streptomycetales > Streptomycetaceae > Streptomyces. Next base: position 7,973 of record NZ_JABERD010000018.1, read on the forward strand.
AGACGGTGACCGAGGTGTCGATCACCTCGGAGCGGTTCGACGAGCTCGGGCACGACTTCGAGCGGGACCGTCCCGTCGTACGGGGAACGGTGGGCGCGGCCCGCGTACGGCTGTTCCCGGTGGCCGACGCGGTGGCCTACGCCGAGCGGTGGCTGGCGGTGCACCGCCCCCGTGACGAGGAGATCCCGTCCGGGGGAGATCCCGCACCCTCCCCCACTCTCGAATCCGCTCGAGCGGGGGGACCCCCACGTCCGAGGCGCGCACCGCGTACCTAGACTCTTGGGTCATGCGAAGCGAGCCCGTGGTCCAGGTCCAGGCCCTGGTGAAGCGGTACGGCACGAAGACCGCGGTGAACGGCCTCGACCTGGTGGCCACGGCGGGGGTGACCGCCGTGCTCGGTCCCAACGGGGCGGGCAAGACGACCACGGTCGAGACCTGCGAGGGCTACCGCGCGCCGGACTCCGGCACGGTGCGCGTCCTGGGCCTCGACCCGGTCAGACACTCCCCTGAGCTGCACACCCGGATCGGCGTGATGCTCCAGTCCGGTGGCGTCTACTCGGGCGCGCGGGCGGACGAGATGCTGCGCCATGTCGCCAAGCTGCACGCCCACCCGCTGGACGTGGACGCGCTCATCGAGCGCCTGGGACTGGGCGGTTGCGGCAGGACGACGTACCGCCGGCTGTCGGGCGGCCAGCAGCAGCGGCTCGCCCTCGCGATGGCCGTGGTGGGCCGCCCGGAACTGGTCTTCCTGGACGAGCCGACCGCCGGACTCGACCCGCAGGCCCGCCACGCGACCTGGGACCTGATCCGCGATCTGCGCACCGACGGCGTCTCCGTCATCCTCACCACCCACCACATGGACGAGGCCGAACAGCTCGCCGACGATGTCGCGATCATCGACGCCGGCAAGGTCATCGCCCAGGGCTCCCCCGAGGAACTGTGCCGGGGCGGCGCCGAGAACACCCTCCGCTTCTCCGGCCGCCCGGGCCTGGACGTGGGCTCGCTGCTCAAGGCCCTCCCGCCCGACAGCACGGCCGCGGAGCTGACGCCGGGCTCGTACCGGGTCGGCGGCAAGGTCGACCCTCAGCTGCTCGCGACGGTGACGTCGTGGTGCGCGCAGCACGGGGTGATGCCGGAGAAGATCTCGGTCGAGCGGCACACGCTGGAAGACGTATTCCTGGAGCTCACCGGCAAGGAGCTGCGCTCGTGACCACGACCGGTACGTACACCCCGAGGCCGGGCGCGGCTCCCCTGGGGCGCATGATCGCGGCACAGGCCGCACTCGAGACGAAGATGCTCCTGCGCAACGGCGAGCAGCTCCTGCTGACCGTCGTGATCCCCACCCTCCTCCTGGTCCTGTTCAGCTCGGTCGACATCGTCGACACGGGCGCGGGCGAGGCGGTGGACTTCCTGACCCCCGGCATCCTCGCCCTCGCGGTCATGTCCACGGCCTTCACCGGCCAGGCGATCGCCACGGGCTTCGAGCGCCGCTACGGCGTCCTGAAGCGGCTGGCCGCCTCCCCGCTCCCCCGCTGGGGCCTGATGGCGGCCAAGACGGTGTCGGTCCTGGTCACGGAGATCCTCCAGATCGTCCTGCTGACGGTGATCGCCTTCGCCCTGGGCTGGGACCCGCACGGCAACCCCCTGGCCGTCCTGCTCCTCCTGGTCCTCGGCACGGCCGCCTTCTCCGGCCTGGGCCTGCTGATGGCGGGCACCCTGAAGGCGGAGGCGACCCTGGCCGCCGCCAACCTCGTCTTCCTCCTCCTGCTCGTCGGCGGCGGCGTCATCGTCCCCATGGACAAGTTCCCCTCCGGCGCCCAGGACGTCCTCGGACTGCTCCCCATCAACGCCCTCTCCGACGGCCTGCGGGACGTGCTCCAGCACGGCGCCGGCATGCCGTGGGGCGACCTGGGGATCCTGGCGGTGTGGGCGGTCGCGGGGCTGGCCGCGGCGGGCAGGTTCTTCCGTTGGGAGTAGGCCCGTGCCGGACCCTCGTGAAAGCGTGCACAAGCGGCGGCCTACGATGGGACGCGTGCCGAACCTGACCCCCGCCGACGCCGCAGCCGCCGTGCGCAACCCGCTCGCCTTCATCGCCGCACGCTGGACCCCGGACCCCCGGACGGTGCGGCGGGCGGCCCTCGCCGCACTCGTCATGTCGGTGGTCATCGTGGTCACCGGCGGTGCGGTGCGGCTCACCGGATCGGGCCTCGGCTGCCCGACCTGGCCCAAGTGCACCGAGGACTCGATCAACAACACCGCCGCGATGGGCATCCACGGCTACATCGAGTTCGGCAACCGCATGCTGACCTACGTGCTGTGCGCCGCCGTCGGCTGGGCGATCATCGCCGCGCGCTCCGAGAAGCCGTACCGGCGCAGCCTCACCCGGCTGGGCTGGGCGCAGTTCTGGGTCGTGATGGGCAACGCGATCCTCGGCGGCATCGTGGTGCTGGTCGGCCTCAACCCGTACACCGTCGCCGCGCACTTCCTGCTGTCGACGGCGCTGATCGCGGTGGCCACGGTGATGTGGCAGCGCACTCGGGAGGGTGACGGGGAGCCGCGTCCGCTGGTCGGCAAGTCGGTGCAGCAGCTGGTGTGGTTCCTGGTCGCCGCGTCCGTGCTGCTGATCGCCGTGGGCACGGTGGTGACCGGGTCGGGACCGCACGCGGGTGACTCCAGCGAGGTCGAGCGGATGCCGCTGGACTGGGAGACGGTCAGCAAGCTGCACGCCGTCCTCGCCTGGATCGTGGTGACGCTGACGTTCGCCCTGTGGTTCGTCCTCAAGGCGGTCGACGCGCCGAAGGGCCCCCTGCACCGCACCCGCGACCTCTTCCTGGTCCTGCTCGCCCAGGGTGTCATCGGCTACGTCCAGTACTTCACCGATCTGCCCGAGATCCTGGTCGGCCTGCACATGTTCGGCTCGTGCCTGGTCTGGATCGGGGTCCTGCGGGTGCTGCTCGCGCTGCGGGAGCGGCCGGAGACGGACACCGAGGTCCCGGTCCCGGCGCAGGCCGGTTCATCGCTCGCCGCCGGGATCTGACCCCCCGTCCCTGGTGGGGATCCGGTCGGCGCTCCGCTCGGCGGGGGCCAGAAGGGTCTCGAACACCGCGAGCAGCTTCTCCACGGTCTGCCGCGAGAACATGCCGACCAGAGCGGCCGCCGCGGTCACCCCGTAGGGATTGATGTCGCTCGACGAGGCCAGGGTGGTCGTCAGTCCGCCCCGCAGCACGAGATAGACGACGAGCGCCAGCGCCGATCCGACGAAGGGCTCCACGGCGTACATCAGCACCCAGCTGCGCCGCAGCAGCCGGTTGCCCACGTACTCGTAGAGCGAGCGCAGGGTGTGGATCAGCGCGCCGACGGCACCGGTCGCCAGGATGACGATGAACAGCCTGGTCTCGCGGGTCAGGCTCGGCGACCAGAACAGGACGCGTGCGCGGGTGGCCGGTTCGGGGCCGGTCGCGGTGGGGTCCGGTGGGGGCGGCCATGTCTGGACCAGGACGACGCCCAGCGCGATGGTCAACAGCAGCAGGAAGACGGCGAGTACGAGGATGTCCCTCGTACCCGCGTCGGTCTCCCCCACGCTGGAGGGCGTCCGGGGCTCTGGCTGTGCCGGTTCCTCCCCCACCGCTTCCCCTACCTCCGCGTCAGCAGGCGCAGGGCGGCCACGGCCGCGGCGCGGGCACCGGCCGCGTCGCCGTAGGGCCTGGTGGTGAGGGTGACGGCCTTGCCCTCCGTCGAGAACACCTGACTCGTCACCGTCTCCCGGACCTTGGCCATGAAGAGCGCGGCGGAATCCCAGTCGTCCGGGCACACCAGCCCGGGAGGCCCGTACAGGACGATCCGCTCGGGATCCGTGAAGTTGACGAGCGCGGACAGACCTGTGCCGAGGGCCGTACCGGCGTGTTCCAATACGTCCTCGACCTGCTTGCTCCATGTCGTCGACAGCAGCGCGAGCACCGCGTCCAGGTCCCGGACCGGCAGGGCGGTCAGCTCACGGACCCGGCGGGCGATGGCGTCGACACCGACCACGCTCTCCAGGCAGCCCCGATTGCCGCAACTGCACTGCGGTCCGTCCGGCTCGACCACCACATGCCCGATCTCCCCGGCGGCGCCCGTCGCACCGTGCAGGATCCTGCCGTCGGCGACGATGCCCGCGCCGACGCCGTGGTCGACGAGGACGACGGCCGAGTGGCGCCGGGCCCGGGTGTCCCCGAGGGCCGCTTCGGCCAGGGCCAGTGCGTTCGCGTCGTTCTCCAGGACCGTCGGCAGTCCGGTCGCCTCCCGGAGCGGTCCGGCCAGGGTCAGTCCCGACCAGCCCACGCCCGCCGCGTAGTTGGGCGCCTTGACCACCTCGCCCCGCTCGGCGCTGACATGGGCGCCGATCTCGATGCCGAGGCCGGTCCGGTGGACACCGGCCTTGCCGCCGACGGCCGGGGCCCGGTCCATCAGCTCCGCCACGAAGTCCGCGAGGACCGTGACCGCCTCGCGCTCGCTGCCCACCGGATTCAGCTCGCGGTCGGCGCGGGTGAGGGTGGTGCCGGACGCGTCGATCACGGCGCCGGTCAGCCGGCTCGGCCGCACCTTGACGCCGACGAAGTGGTCGAGATCCGCCTCCCGTTCCTCCGGGGCGGGTGCGGCGGGCTCCTGGGGCTGCGGCAACAGCCCGGTCTCCTCCAGGTAGTGCATACCGCGCGGGGTGACGTCCCAGGAGTTGTGCCGCCACTGGCGGCTGCGCCAGGCGACGCCGGAGGCCAGCATGCGCCTGCCGATCCGGCTGACCTCCGTGACGTCCACGTCCAGCCGCTCGGCCAGGGTCTCGTTGTTCAGGCCCGGTTCCCGGGCGATCTCCACGAGGAACCGGGCGGCATGGCTGCTCGGATCGAGGGAGAGCTGCAGTCCCGAGGGCAGCCTGCGCAGACTCCAGTACGTCACGTCGATCAGACCGAGGAGACGTCCGCGCTGCTCCGCACGGATGTCGGCGCCGTCGCGGACATACCTTCCGTACAGCCAGCGCAGACCGTTGTGGGCGGCTTCCAGCGCCGACTCGTCCGCGGCCAGCGAGGCGTCCGTGATCAGCATCCCCAGCGCGGTGAAGCGGCCCTCGGGGATCTCCTTCTCCGACTTCATCGCGTCGACCATGCTCTGCACCTCGGTCAACCGATCACGCCGGACCGCCGGTTCCCGGTCCTTGCGACGACGTACATCCGCCATGACACACCCCTCTGTGGATCTCTCCGCGAGCAGGACAGGACGCTCCCCATTCACCATCCTCTGATGTCAAGTGAGTGTCAAGTGATGTTTTACGGAATGCACACTCTGTAAAACGACACCCGCATATGCAATGTGCCTCGTTAATATTTGGTGAAGCTCTACGGACCAGGGGGAACCATGAGCGCAGAAGAAGACGGGGGCACCCATCGCCATTCGATCAATGGGCTCGAATTGTCGTCGGATCCGGCCGATCTGTTCATCACGCTGTACGACGCGCTGCCGGACGCCCACTTTCTCGGAGCCGAGGCGAGGGGGTGGCATCGCGACGGGGACACCCAGCGGCTCGCCGAAGAGGTCTATCTGGACGTCCTGGACCACGGGGACGCCGATACGTGGCTGACCAGGGAGATCGTCGCGCGGCACGGCCCCCGCGGGATGTTCGCCGTGCTCGTCGGGCTCGACCTGGCGCTCAACATGGCCAATCCCTTCGGCCAGACCTTCGACGCGAGGACCGTGGCCTGGCTCACCGACCGCTACAGCCTGCACGGCTGCCTCAACGATCCGCTCGGCCGCACGACGGGATTACTCCTGCCCCGCTGCGCCCGGCCGGGGACATTGCACACCCGCCCGACGGGCAAAGCCGAGTACTTCAGAGTGCATCGCGTTCCGAAGGACATGTGCGACAGGGTCAAACACGCCTGTCTGATCCCACGCAATGGCGCGCACTTCTCAGGAAAGGCAGCGATTTCCCTTGGCGTTGTTCCTTTGATGGAACAGCTGAACGAGCAGCCGTTCGAATTCCGTGAGGAAGCGGATCAGGGTCTGTATCGAATACGGATCAACGACAGGCCGTTGTACGAGCGTCTCGACAAAACGATGCGCAATCTCGAACAGTCCGGGGCCAAGATAGCCGTCCTGCCGGAATACGCGCTCTCCGCCGGCCTGCTGGACCACTGGCGGACCCTGCTGGACACGGAACCGCGCCCCGGCAGCGCCCTCCAGTGGCTCCTGCTGGGCAGCGGACCCGTCGGGGACGAGAAACCGCCCCCGAACCGGGCGATCCTGATCGACCGCCTCACCGGCGAGACGCTGCTCGAACACGACAAGACGGCCGGCTTCACCCTGGCCGCCGGCCAGGCGGCCGACTGGGAGCTGCCCGTCCGGCCGACCGTGGAGCCGGTGGACGAGGACATCACCCTCGGCGACAAGGTCACCGTCCTGGAGACCTCCCTCGGCCGGATCGCCGTGCTGATCTGCGAGGACATCGAGCAGTCGACCGACTGGGAAGCACCCCTGCGGGCGTTCGGGGTCTCCCATCTGTTCGTCCCGATCCTCTCCACCCCGATCAGCAAAAAGCACTTCCGCTGGGAGCAGCGGACGGGACACCGCTGCGTCGACGTGCTCGGCACCTGGGTCGTGTTCTCCAACAGCCTCGCCCTCGGCGAACATCTGCGGCATCGCTTCGACCCGGACGACTACTTCAACTGCCTCGTCCTCGGGCCGCGCTCACGCCGACCGCAGACCTACGCCAACCACTACGCCCAGTTCGGCCGTTCGGTGGACGGGGCCGGGCTCGCGCACGTGGTCCACGACGGGGACCGGACGTACGAGGACAGGGGACCGCTTCCCGGCATCCACCGCGGTTCGGCCGAGTAGGCGGTCAGCCGTACGCCGCCACCAGTCCGTCGATCGCCGGCCCCAGATAGCCCCGGGTCAGCTCACCCCTGCGCGCCGCCCACTCCCCGGTGGGCGGCGCGGGGTCCTCGTACCGCCGCCGCCTGATGTCCTCCACCACCTCGACCGGCGCCCCCAGCTCCGGCAGCAGCTCCAGCGCCTCCCGCTTGGTGATGAGCCGTCCGTCGCGCAGGGTGGCGGTCGCGCGGGCGAAGGTCGTCAGGCCGACGTCGACCCAGGGGGCCTGCCGCCAGCGTTCCGCCTTCGCCAGCTTGGGCCGCCAGAAGTCACGCTGGTCGCGTACGACGAACCCGTCGAGTTCGAGGTCAAGGACCGGCGGCAGCAGTCCGGCGGGGTCCTTCCCGTGCAGCACCCGCCCGAAGGTGTGCAGTTCCCGCCGGGTCACCGGGGTCACGGGCCGCCTGAACAGTTGCTCGTGCGCCCAGGTCAGATGGGACCGGCCGGAGTCCGTCACCGCTTCGGGCGTCAGGTAGGTGCAGTGCAGCAGCCCGGCGAGCGGCTCGGCCCGCAGCCGCGCGTGCAGTGTCGCCAGTCGCCAGAGGGTGCGCGGGGTGATGGGGGCATGCAGTACGGCGATCAGGTCCAGGTCGCTGCGGCCCTCCTGATAGTCCCCGCCGGCGAGCGATCCGTGCGCCCAGAGCGCGAGCGGGTCCAAGGGGGCGAGGCCGGACAGGAAGCGGTCGAGTAACGCGTCGGTCTGCATGGCCCCATCCTGTACAGCTCACTCCAGCCCGTACACCCTGCGCGCGTTCGCCGCCGCGATCAGCCCCGCGACCCGCTGCGCGTCCGCCAGCGACCACGCCCCCTCGGCGACCCAGGTGCCCAGCACCCGGGCCAGCGCCTCGCGGAACAGCCGGGCGCCGACGACATGCAGTTCGGGCAGGCCCTGGGCGCCGCTGGAGAAGAGGATCTTGCCGAAGGGGGCGAGTTCGAGGATCTCGGCGAGGACGGTCGCCGCACGGGCGCCCGTACGGACCAGAGCGGCGCCCGAGTCGGCGTACACATGTGGGAAGACACCGGCGAGATGGGCGGCGTGGCGGTGGTACGGATAGCCGTGCAGCAGGATCAGGTCGGTGCCGAGCCCGGCGGTGGCCCGGACGAAGTCCGTGAGCAGGACCGGGTCCGTACGGTCGATCCGCAGCCCCGGCTCACCGAGCCCGGCGTGCAGCTGGAGCGGCAGCCCCGAGGCGACCGCGATCCACAGCAGGTGTCGTAGCAGAACCGGATCGGACAGCTCGCCGCCCACCCGGCGGCCCGCCAGCCAGCGGCCGGCCGCGCCCCGCACCTCTCCCGGACCCGGCGGCTCGGGCGCCAGCGCCAGTCCGTGCCGCACCCCCGCCACCGAGGTGAAGGCGACCGCGCCGACCGCCGCCCCGTGCACCGACTCGGCGAGGTTGGCGAGGAAGGACTCGACCGTGCCGGAGGTGTCGGCGACCTGTTCGGCGAGGAGTTCGAGCCGCACGATCTCGCGGGCCTCGGCGGCCGACGCCGCCGCCATCTCGCCGGGGCCGGTCAGATCGCCGGGCAGGCCCGTGTCGACGAGGTACGTCGTGATGCCACTGCCCCGCAGCAGCCTGCGGCCCGCCTCCAGTACGCCGAGTTCACGACGCCGGGCGAGATAGCGGGCGGGCGGGCAGTGCGGTTCCAGACCGAGGAGCGGGGGGCACCATCGGCGTACGGCGAAACCGGTCTGGGTGTCGAAGAGGGTCGTACCGGCGGCGGGCGGCCCCTCGGTACGGGCCAGCTGGGCCTCGAAGGTGCCGAGGCCCAGCTCGGTTCTCAGTACGCCGTGGCAGTACTGGTCCACGAGGGACGGCGTTTCGATCATCCGGGCTCCCGTGGCTGGACCGTGTCCTTACTACGGGGCCTAACGGGTGAACGGGGTGTCAGGTGTTGGTCCCGCACACCCCGTGCGAAACCTCAGGTGTTACGGGGTCCGCCGACCTGGATGCCGGCCATCCGCGTCCACTCGTACGGGCCGGTCCGCACCTTCGCGGCGAACTCGCCGTCGAAGTCCTCGTGAACGGTGATGCCGGCCTTCTCGACCGCCTTCTGGGCGACCTCGACGGTGGGGGCCACCAGGTTGCCCCACTCGCCGTCCTCGCCGACGAGGGCGATCCGGGCGCCGCGGTCGCCCATGTAGGCCACCTGGCCCTCGGCACCGCCATGTGCCTTGGAGAAGGCGCTGATCTGCTTGGCGAGCTTGGCCGCCGTGCGCTCGGCCTTCGCGTCAACCTGCTGCGTGTCTGCCATGGCCAGGATGCTACCGACGGGTAGATCAATCGGCGACGGCCGGGGGGCGTGACCCTTGCCTCAGCGCCGCCGAGCGGGTCCGGCGAAGTCGGCTACGGACGGACAACGACCCATAGCCGTACATCCAGCGGAGCGCTCAGCGCAGGAAGGGGTCCACCGCGACCGCCAGGAACAGGATCGACACGTAGGTGATCGACCAGTGGAACAGGCGCATCTCCTTGAGCTTGCCGCCCGTCACCTCGGCCTTGGCCCGGTTCTGGAGCCCGTGCGCCTCCCACAGCCAGAAGCCGCCGGCCAGCAGCGCCACCAGCGTGTAGAACCAGCCCGTGTAGCCGAGGGGGGTGAGGAGCAGGGAGACCGCGACCATGACCCAGCTGTAGATCACGATCTGCTTGGCGACCACCTTGTTGGAGGCGACCACCGGCAGCATGGGCACGCCCACGCGCGCGTAGTCCTCTTTCACCTTCATGGACAGCGGCCAGTAGTGCGGCGGCGTCCAGAAGAACATGACGAGGAAGAGGATGACCGGCGCCCACGACAGGGAGTTCGTGACGGAGGACCAGCCGATCAGCACCGGGAGGCAGCCGGCGATGCCGCCCCACACGATGTTCTGCGACGTCCGCCGCTTGAGGATCATCGTGTAGACGACGACGTAGAAGAGGAGCGCCCCGAGGGACAGCCAGGCGGACAGCCAGTTGACGGCGAGGCCGAACAGGAGCGTGGAGACGACCGCGAGGCTGATGCCGAAGACGAGGCACTCGCGCGGCGACACCATCCCGGTGACCAGCGGTCTCTGCGAGGTGCGGTCCATGAGCGCGTCGATGTCACGGTCGATGTACATGTTCAGCGCGTTGGCGCCGCCCGCGGAGAGGTAGCCGCCGAGGCAGGTGAGAAGCACCAGCGTCAGGTCGGGCACACCCTGCTCGGCGAGGAACATCACCGGGACCGTGGTGATCAGCAGCAGTTCGATGATCCGGGGCTTGGTCAGCGCCACGAATGCCTTGACACGGGCCCCGAACGGCCGGTGACTCGAGCTCTTGCTCTCCCCCAGCACCCCGGCTGGACGGGATTCGACGGCCGTCACGCACACCCCTACAGAGACATCCCAGCAAACCCCTCCCGTGTGAAGTCCCGGTAAAGGCTCGCGCGTACCACGCCACTGTAGACGTTGCCCATACCCCGACATTCGCGGGGGTGGGGTCGTGTTGGGCAGCACCCCCGTAAGAGGGGATCAGGACCGCCGGACGAGCTGATCGACACTCGGTTGAGCACTCGAACGAGCGCGTCCGTATTCAGTTGCCGAATGACGAATCGGCCCAGTCAGGAGGCGGATCGTCATGACTCCCGGCAGTCTGGAATGACGCGAAAAAACGCACGTACTTACGGGGGTAGGCTCGACAACGGCCGGGGCGCCCCGTGCACCGGCATTCGACATGCGTGACATGTGGAGAGGAGCCCTGACCCAGGGTGAGCACCAAGCCGACCACCACAGACCTCGAGTGGACCGAGTTGGACCAGCGGGCCGTCGACACCGCCCGCGTCCTGGCCGCCGACGCCGTACAGAAGGTCGGCAACGGCCATCCCGGTACGGCGATGAGCCTGGCTCCCGCCGCCTACACCCTCTTCCAGAAGGTGATGCGGCACGACCCCGCCGACCCGGAGTGGGTCGGCCGCGACCGCTTCGTGCTGTCCGCGGGCCACTCGTCCCTGACCCTCTACACACAGCTCTACCTGGCCGGTTTCGGCCTGGAGCTGGATGATCTGAAGTCGTTCCGCACCTGGGGCTCTAAGACCCCGGGCCACCCGGAGTACGGCCACACCAAGGGCGTCGAGACGACGACCGGTCCGCTGGGCCAGGGTGTCGCCAACGCGGTGGGCATGGCGATGGCGGCCCGCTACGAGCGCGGTCTGTTCGACCCGGAGGCCGCCACGGGCGAGTCGCCGTTCGACCACTTCGTGTACGCCATCGCCGGTGACGGCTGCCTCCAGGAGGGCATCTCCGCCGAGGCGTCCTCGCTCGCCGGCCACCAGGAGCTCGGCAATCTGATCCTGCTGTGGGACGACAACCACATCTCGATCGAGGGAGACACCGAGACGGCCGTCTCCGAGGACACCGTGAAGCGGTACGAGGCCTACGGCTGGCACGTCCAGCGCGTCGCCCCGAAGCCGGACGGCGACCTCGACCCGCACGCGCTCCACCACGCGATCGAGGCCGCGAAGCTGGTGACGGACAAGCCGTCCTTCATCGCGATGCGCTCGATCATCGCCTGGCCCGCCCCGAACGCGCAGAACACCGAGGCCGCCCACGGCTCGGCGCTCGGCGACGACGAGGTGGCCGCCACCAAGCGCGTCCTCGGCTTCGACCCCTCGCTGTCCTTCGAGGTCTCGGACGAGGTCATCTCCCACACCCGTCAGGCCCTCGACCGCGGCCGCCAGGCCAAGGCCGAGTGGGAGAAGCAGCTCCAGGAGTGGCGCAACGGCAACGCCGAGCGCGCCGCCGAGTTCGACCGCATCTCCGCGGGCGAGCTGCCCAAGGGCTGGGAGGACAAGCTCCCGGTCTTCGAGCCCGGCAAGGGTGTCGCCACGCGTGCGGCCTCCGGCAAGGTGCTCCAGGCACTCGGCGCGGTGATCCCCGAGCTGTGGGGCGGCTCCGCCGACCTGGCCGGCTCGAACAACACCACGATCGACAAGGACAGTTCCTTCCTGCCGGCGGACAACCCGCTGCCGGAGGCGAACCCTTACGGCCGCACGATCCACTTCGGCATCCGCGAGCACTCCATGGCCGCGGAGATGAACGGCATCGCGCTGCACGGCAACACCCGTATCTACGGCGGTACGTTCCTCGTCTTCTCCGACTACATGCGCAACGCGGTGCGGCTGTCCGCGCTGATGCACCTGCCGGTGACGTACGTGTGGACGCACGACTCCATCGGCCTCGGCGAGGACGGCCCCACCCACCAGCCGGTCGAGCACATCGCCGCGCTGCGCGCCATCCCGGGCCTGAACGTGGTCCGTCCGGCCGACGCCAACGAGACCGCGATCGCCTGGCGCGAGATCCTCAGGCGCTACACCAAGGTCTTCGGCAAGGGTGCCCCGCACGGCCTCGCGCTGACCCGTCAGGGCGTGCCGACGTACGAGCCCAACGAGAACACGGCGAAGGGCGGTTACACCCTCTTCGAGGCGTCGAACGGCTCGCCCGAGGTCGTCCTCATCGCCACCGGTTCCGAGGTGCACGTCGCCGTCGAGGCACGCGAGCGGCTGGAGGCCGACGGTGTGCCGACGCGCGTCGTGTCCATGCCGTCCGTGGAGTGGTTCGAGGAGCAGTCGGCCGAGTACCGCGAGAGCGTGCTGCCGGCCGCCGTGAAGGCGCGCGTCGCTGTCGAGGCCGGTATCGGTCTCACCTGGCACAAGTACGTCGGGGACGCGGGCCGCATCGTTTCCCTGGAGCACTTCGGTGCTTCGGCCGACGGCAAGGTGCTCTTCCAGGAGTTCGGCTTCACTGCCGAGAACGTGGCCGCGAAGGCGCGGGAATCCCTCGCCGCTGCCCAGCGCTGACGCTCATATACGACACGTAGGAGATGTAATTCCATGACAGACGCACTCAAGCGCCTCTCCGAAGAAGGCGTCGCGATCTGGCTGGACGACCTGTCGCGCAAGCGGATCACGTCCGGCAACCTCGCCGAACTGATCGACCAGCAGCACGTCGTGGGCGTCACGACCAACCCGTCGATCTTCCAGAAGGCGATCAGCAGCGGTGACGGCTACGAGCAGCAGCTCGCCGACCTCGCCGCCCGCAAGGTCACCGTCGAAGAGGCGATCCGCATGATCACCACGGCGGACGTCCGCGACGCCGCCGACATCCTGCGCCCGGTCTTCGACGCCTCCGGCGGCCAGGACGGCCGCGTGTCGATCGAGGTCGACCCGCGCCTGGCCCACAACACCAAGGCGACCATCGCCGAGGCCAAGCAGCTGGCCTGGCTGGTCGACCGTCCCAACACCCTCATCAAGATCCCGGCCACCAAGGCGGGTCTGCCGGCCATCACCGAGGTGATCGGCAACGGCATCAGCGTCAACGTCACGCTGATCTTCTCGCTGGAGCGCTACCGCGAGGTCATGGACGCCTACCTCGCGGGTCTGGAGAAGGCCAAGGCCAAGGGCCTGGACCTCGCCCTGATCCACTCCGTGGCCTCCTTCTTCGTGTCCCGCGTGGACACCGAGATCGACAAGCGGATCGACGCGCTGGGCACCGAGGAGGCCAAGGCCGCCCGCGGCAAGGCCGGTGTCGCCAACGCGCGCCTCGCCTACGAGGCCTACGAGGAGGTCTTCTCGACCCCCCGCTGGGCCGAGCTGGACAAGGCGCAGGCCAACAAGCAGCGCCCGCTGTGGGCCTCGACCGGCGTGAAGGACCCGGCCTACAAGCCGACCCTCTACGTCGACGAGCTGGTGGCGCCGAACACGGTGAACACCATGCCGGAAGCCACTCTCCAGGCCACCGAGGCGGGCGGCGAGATCCGCGGCAACGCGGTCGCCGGCACCTACGAGCAGTCGCGCGCCGAGATCGACGCGGTCGAGAAGCTCGGGATCTCCTACAACGAGGTCGTGCAGCTGCTGGAGGACGAAGGCGTCGAGAAGTTCGAGGCGTCCTGGAACGACCTGCTCAAGTCGACCGAGGCGGAGCTCGAGCGCCTCGCACCCTCGGAGGGCTAAACCTTGTCCCCTCTTTCCGGTCCCGGAGCGAATCCGCTGCGTGACCCCGCCGACCGACGGCTCCCGCGTATCGCGGGGCCGTCGGGCCTGGTCATCTTCGGCGTCACGGGCGATTTGTCCCGGAAGAAGCTCATGCCCGCGGTGTACGACCTCGCGAACCGGGGTCTGTTGCCGCCGGGCTTCTCGCTGGTCGGTTTCGCCCGGCGCGAGTGGCAGAACGAGGACTTCGCGCAGGAGGTCCACGACGCCGTCAAGGAGCACGCCCGTACGCCGTTCCGCGAGGAGGTCTGGCAGCAGCTCATCCAGGGGATGCGCTTCGTCCAGGGCACCTTCGACGACGACGACGCGTTCGAGCGGCTGCGCGGCACCATCGAGGAGCTCGACAAGGCACAGGGCACGGGCGGCAACTTCGCCTTCTACCTCTCGGTGCCGCCGCGCTCCTTCCCGGTGGTCATCCAGCAGCTGAAGAAGCACGGGCTCACGGACCAGTCCGCCGGTTCCTGGCGCCGTGCGGTCATCGAGAAGCCGTTCGGTCACGACCTGACGTCGGCCGAGGACCTCAACAAGGTCGTCCACGAGGTCTTCGCCCCGGACCAGGTCTTCCGTATCGACCACTACCTCGGCAAGGAGACCGTCCAGAACATCCTGGCGCTCCGCTTCGCCAACCAGATGTTCGAGCCGATCTGGAACCGGTCCTACGTGGACCACGTGCAGATCACCATGGCCGAGGACATCGGTGTGGGTGGCCGGGCCGGCTACTACGACGGCATCGGCGCCGCCCGTGACGTCATCCAGAACCACCTCCTCCAGCTCATGGCCCTCACCGCCATGGAGGAGCCGTCCTCCTTCGACGCGGACGCGCTGGCCGCCGAGAAGACCAAGGTGCTCGGCGCGGTGAAGCTCCCGAAGGACCTGGGCCGGGACACCGTCCGCGGACAGTACGCGGAGGGCTGGCAGGGCGGTGAGCAGGCGGTCGGGTACCTCCAGGAGGAGGGCATCGACCCCAAGTCCAAGACGGACACGTACGCCGCCATCAAGGTGGAGGTGGACAACCGCCGCTGGGCGGGTGTGCCCTTCTATCTGAGGACCGGCAAGCGGCTGGGCCGCCGGGTCACCGAGATCGCGGTGGTGTTCCAGCGGGCGCCGCACTCCCCCTTCGACTCGACGGCCACCGAGGAGCTGGGCTCCAACGCGATCGTCATCCGCGTCCAGCCCGACGAGGGCATCACGGTCCGCTTCGGTTCGAAGGTCCCCGGCACCTCCATGGAGATCCGGGACGTGTCGATGGACTTCGCCTACGGCGAGTCCTTCACGGAGTCCTCGCCCGAGGCGTACGAGCGGCTGATCCTCGACGTCCTGCTCGGCGACTCGAACCTCTTCCCGCGCACCGAGGAGGTCGAGCTGTCCTGGAAGATCCTCGACCCGATCGAGGAGTACTGGGACCGGCACGGCAAGCCGGCCCAGTACCCGTCCGGCACCTGGGGGCCGGTCGAGGCGGACGAAATGCTCGCACGAGAGGGACGGAGCTGGCGCCGGCCATGAAGATAGACCTCACGGACACCACTGCCAGCAAGATCAACAAGGCACTGGTCAAGGGCCGCCGGGCCATCGGCACGCCGGCCGTCGGCATGGTGCTCACGCTGGTCATCGTCACGGACGAGGAGAACGCGTACGACGCCCTGAAGGCCGCCAACGACGCGTCGCGCGAGCACCCCTCGCGCACGCTCGTGGTCATCAAGCGCGTCTCCCGCACTCCCCGCGACCGCACCCAGTCCCGTCTCGACGCCGAGGTGCGGGTGGGCGCGGACGCGGGCACCGGCGAGACGGTGGTCCTGCGGCTGTACGGCGATGTCGTGAACCACGCCCAGTCGGTCGTCCTGCCCCTGCTGCTGCCCGACGCCCCGGTGGTCGTCTGGTGGCCGGTGGAGGCGCCGATCGACCCGGCGAACGACCCGCTGGGGGCTCTCGCCCAGCGCCGGGTCACCGACACCTACGCCTCCGAGCAGCCGGTACGGGATCTCGGCGCCCGCGCCGACACCTACACGCCGGGCGACACCGATCTGTCCTGGACCCGCATCACGCCGTGGCGCTCGATGCTGGCCGCGGCCCTGGACCAGGTCACCGTGGACGTCAACGCGGTCGAGGTCGAGGGCGAGGAGTTCAACCCGAGCTGCGAGCTCCTGGCGATGTGGCTCGCGGACCGGCTGGACGTCCCGGTGAAGCGCTCGCTGTCGGGCGGCCCCGGCCTCACCGCGGTCCGCATGGACACCAGCCACGGGCCGATCACCCTGGACCGCGCGGACGGCTCGCTGGCGACGCTGTCCATCGAGGGCCAGCCGGACCGTGCGGTGGCGCTCAAGCGGCGTGAGACGGCTGAGCTGATCGCGGAGGAACTGCGGCGGCTCGACCCGGACGACACGTACGCTTCGGCGCTGCGGTTCGGGGTGGAGAAGCTGAACGCGGCTGCGGCCCCGACTCCGGCTCCGGCTGTCGTCGGGGAGGCGCCCGAGGCGCCCGCTGTTGCTTCGGCTTCCGCTTCGGCTCCGGCTCCGGCTCCGGCTCCGGCGAAGAAGGCGACCGCCAAGAAGGCCACGGCTTCGTCCCGGAAGGCGGCGGCCAAGTGAGCACTCCGCAGCTGGTCGTGCACCGCGACAAGGAGCTGATGGCGCAGGCCGCCGCGGCCCGCCTCATCACGAAGATCGTGGACGCGCAGGCCTCCCGGGGCTACGCGTCCGTGGTCCTCACCGGCGGCCGCAACGGCAACGGCCTGCTGGCCGCGCTGGCGGCGGCTCCGGCGCGGGACGCGATCGACTGGGGCCGGCTCGACCTGTGGTGGGGTGACGAGCGGTTCCTGCCCGAGGGCGACCCGGACCGCAATGTCACGCAGGCCCGCGAGGCCCTGCTGGACTCGGTGCCGCTCGACCCGAAGCGGGTGCACGCCATGCCCGCCTCGGACGGTCCGTACGGCGCCGACGTCGACGCCGCCGCCGCGGGGTACGCCGAGGAGCTCGCCCGTGCGGCGGGCCCCGAGAACCATGGCTCGGCGCCGACCTTCGACGTCCTGATGCTGGGCGTCGGCCCGGACACCCACGTCGCGTCGCTCTTCCCGGAGCTCCCGGCGGTCCGCGAGACCGAGCGCACGGTGGTCGGCGTCCACGGCGCGCCGAAGCCGCCGCCTACGCGGGTGACCCTGACGCTGCCCGCCATCCGCGCCGCCCGCGAGGTCTGGCTCCTCGCGGCCGGCGAGGACAAGGCCCAGGCCGCGGCGATCGCTCTCTCGGGCGCGGGCGAGATCCAGGCACCGGCTGCCGGCGCCCACGGCCGCCAGCGCACCCTCTGGCTCCTGGACGCGGCAGCGGCCTCCCAACTGCCCCGCTCGCTGTATCCACCGGCGTCGCCCTGAGCGGACCGCCCGCTCAGAAGTCCAACTCCTTCAGCAGGTCCGGGTCCTCCCGGACCTGCTGAAGGAAGGGCTCGAACAACGACGGATCGAACAGCAGCGGAGTCGAAGGCGGACCCGCGCAACCCCTCGACCTGACCGGCCAGTTCGAGCAGACAGTCGTCGGTGCAGCCGTCGACGGCCTCTGCCGGCTGGTTGGCGTACAGCACCTCGTGGTACCCGGCGAACTTGCCCGCCTCCGGTCGTCCAGGAACGACACGAGCGTGCACTGGCTGCTGGCCTCCCGCAGCACCGGACCGCCGCCGCTACACCGGGCGGCGCGGATCCTCGTACAGATGGACCGCCACCGGGGCATGCGGGTCGCCGACCACGATCGTGGTCCCGTCCGAGGCGAGCTTCTCGGGCACCTCGTCCAAGCTCGCGTACGCGGCCGGAGCCTCGCGGCCGGGTCTGCGCGGCTCGTCCTCCCCCGGTTCGTGTCTCTGCCCGCACCCGGCGAGCGCCGCCCCCGTTTCAGGAGCCGTACGGCGGCGCAGGCCTGCCCGGCGGCATCGGTGGGGCGTTCGGCGGCATCGGTGGGGTGAGGGGCAGCTGGGTGGTCGGGTGGGACGCCAGGCGGATGCCGTGGCGCTGGTCCAGGCGCCGCATCTCCAGCAGTGAGATTCCAGTGACCGTCAGGGGCGCGCCCAGGATGAACAGGATGCCCAATCCGAGGCTGAGCCCGTGCAGGTCGCCCGTGAAGAGGTCGGGGAGGGCCATCAGCCAGGTCGTGACCGTGGCGAGCAGCGGCGGCAGACAGCGGTGCACACCCGCGGTGCCGAAGAAGTTCGCTCCCACGTGCCAGGCCCCGCGGGCCACGAAACCGATCAGCCAGAGCACGACCGGGCCGAGGACCAGGATGAACAGGCCCGCGCCGCCCGCCGTCTGCAGCAGCACGACCGTGAGCACGATCGTCCCCACGAAGAGCAGCAGCAGTTTCAGCGAGTTGAACAGCGAGGGCCTCAGCCCGCCCACCGAGCCGCGCCGCCGCCACACGAAGAGCATGACGCCGACCGTCAGCGGTGTGATGAAGAGCAGGACGACGGAGGCCGTCAGCATGTTCTCCAGCATCTCGTCGAAGGCGAAGCCGCCCTCGACGAAGGTGTACACACCGATCGCCGCGACCGTCCCGGCGATGAGACGGATCTTCTTCAGCCGCTCCACCGCCGGGTCGATGGACTCCGGTATCCACGCCGGATGAAACACGGCGCGCGCCGCGTACTTCGGTTTCCAGAGCGGCCCCGCCGTCAGCGCGCCGCCCGTCCAACTCCCTTGTGAACCAGCCACTTTGCACTCCCCCGAGCCATGGCTTCCATGATCGCCGGGGAGTCTACGGGAAGCGGACGGCTCCACGCCGCCCGCTTTCCGTGATCCGAGGTCAGGAACGGCCGCGCAGCTCCCGGTACTTGGTCACCAGAGCCTTGGTCGACTCGTCGAGACCCGGCACGTCCGCGCCGTCGGTCAGCGCCGGTTCCACGCGCTTGGCGAGGACCTTGCCGAGCTCCACGCCCCACTGGTCGAAGGAGTCGATGTTCCAGACGGCGCCCTGGACGAACACCTTGTGCTCGTACAGTGCGACGAGCTGCCCGAGCACCGACGGCGTCAGCTCGCGCGCGAGGATCGTCGTGGTCGGGTGGTTGCCCTGGAACGTCTTGTGCGCGACCAGTTCCTCGGCCACTCCCTCGGCGCGCACCTCGTCCGGCGTCTTGCCGAACGCCAGGGCCTGCGTCTGCGCGAAGAAGTTCGCCATCAACAGGTCGTGCTGGGCCTTGAGCCCGTCGCTGAGCTCACCGACCGGCTCGGCGAAGCCGATGAAGTCCGCCGGGATCAGCTTCGTGCCCTGGTGGATCAACTGGTAGTACGCGTGCTGTCCGTTGGTGCCGGGTGTGCCCCACACCACCGGTCCCGTCTGCCAGTCCACCGGCTCGCCGTCCCGGCCCACGTACTTGCCGTTGGACTCCATGTCCAGCTGCTGGAGGTACGCCGTGAACTTGGACAGATAGTGGCTGTACGGCAGCACCGCGTGCGACTGGGCGTCATGGAAGTTGCCGTACCAGATGCCCAACAGGCCCAGGAGCAGCGGCACGTTGGACTCGGCGGGCGCGGTCCTGAAGTGCTCGTCGACGAGCCGGAACCCGTCGAGCATCTCCCGGAAGCGGTCCGGGCCGATGGCGATCATCAGGGACAGCCCGATCGCCGAGTCGTACGAGTACCGTCCGCCGACCCAGTCCCAGAACTCGAACATGTTGGCCGTGTCGATACCGAACGCGCCGACCTTCTCCGCGTTCGTCGACAGCGCCACGAAGTGCTTGGCGACGGCGGCCTCGTCACCGAGCGCGTCCAGCAGCCACTGGCGGGCCGAGGTCGCGTTGGTGATCGTCTCGATCGTGGTGAAGGTCTTGGAGGCGATGACGAACAGCGTCTCCGCCGGGTCCAGGTCGCGGGTCGCCTCGTGCAGGTCGGCGCCGTCCACGTTGGACACGAAGCGGACCGTGAGGTCGCGGTCGGTGAAGCTGCGCAGCACCTCGTAGGCCATCGCCGGTCCGAGGTCGGAGCCGCCGATGCCGACGTTGACGACGTTCCTGATCCGCCTGCCGGTGTGTCCCTTCCACTCCCCGGAGCGGACGCGCTCGGCGAAGCCGGCCATCTTGTCGAGGACCGCGTGCACGCCCGGCACGACGTTCTCCCCGTCGACCTCGACCACCGTGTCCCGGGCCGCCCGCAGCGCGGTGTGCAGGACGGCCCGGTCCTCGGTGGTGTTGATCTTCTCGCCGCGGAACATGGCGTCCCGGAGGCCGAGGACATCGGTGGCGGCGGCCAGCTCGCGCAGCAGCCGCAGCGTCTCCTCGGTGACGAGGTGCTTGGAGTAGTCGACGTACAGGTCCCCGACCTGGAGCGTGTACCCGGCGCCGCGGCCCGGTTCGGCGGCGAACAGCTCGCGCAACCGCACCTCGCCGAGCTCCTCGCGGTGCTTGGCCAGAGCGGTCCACTCGGGTGTCTGGTTGAGCCTCGTACGGCCGTCTGCGTTCATGTCCGACTTCAGCCTTCTTTCGTGCCTGTCCCAGCTGGTCCAACCTAATTGATCAGCGCGTGACATGAGCTGCCGCGGCGCCGTCCTGCGGTGCAACAACAGGTACGTCCGGCTTGAGCGCAGGTGTCAACGAGGCGACGGAGAGAACGAAGAAGCCGGCCGCGAGCAACGCCGGGGTGCCCCGCCCCCAGGTCGTGGCGGCGACACCGCCGAGGAGTGCGCCCAGGGGTGCCCCCGCGACCGCCAGGGTCCGGAAGGCCGAGCTGACCCGGCCCAGCATCTCGGCGGGGCTGCGCTGCTGCATGAGGGTCGTGGTGTTGACGTTCCACACCATGCCCATCACCCCGAAGACGGCCATCGCGGCCACCATCGCGGCCAGGCTCCGCACCGTCCCCATCACGACGAGCGCGCCGATCTGCACGGTCCCGGCGAGGAGTACGGCCCGCACCCGCCCCGCGCGGGAGACCAGCCGTCGGTTGAGCGCTCCCCCGGCCAGGGAGCCGACGGTGTAGGCGGTCGTCGCCGCCGCGAACCCGGCGTGCCCCGCGCCGATCCAGTCGGTCACCAGAAGCACCATGGTGGCGATGAGGGCGCCCACGCCTATGTTGCACAGGGCCGTGGCCGCGCACAGGCCGCGCAGGGCCCGATCCCCGGCGAGGGTGCGCAGCCCCTCCGCGATCTCCCGGCGCAGGGTGCTGCCCGCCGGTCTCGGCTTCCGCTCGGGCGCACCGGTCCGCAGCGAGGCCACCAGTGCCGCCGCCACCAGGAAGGTCGCCGCGTCGGCCACGAAGGGCACCGGGGCGCCGACCAGCAGCAACAGGGGAACGACGGGGGCGCCGAGGAGACCGCCGGCGATCTTCTGCCCGGTCATCAGACGGGCGTTCGCACTGCCGAGGGCCTCGTCGTCCACCAGCGCGGGCAGCAGGGCGGTGGACGCATTGTCGAAGAGTGTCTGCAACGTGGTCAGGGCGAAGGCCAGCGCGATCAGCAGACCGATGGAGGCCTGCCCGAGCGCCACGGCCACCGCGAAACAGGCGACCAGCAGCCCTCGTAGCGCATCCACCGTCCACATCGCGCGCCGCTGGTCCACCCGGTCGGCGACCGCTCCGCCGAGCAGGCCGAAGACGATCCAGGGCAGATAGCCGCAGGCGGTGACCGCCGCTATGGCGAGGGGCTCGTGGGTCAGGGTGGCGGCCAGCAGGGGCAGCGCCGCCGTACGCAGCGCGTCTCCGAAACTGGAGAGCACCGCGGCACTCCACAACCGCCCGAACCCTCCACGCCACGCGGGCACACACGCACCCGCGGCCTCGACCGTCACCACAGCTTCCCCCTCACGATTCGCACGCCTTGCAGCGATACACAAACCGTAGAGGTCACCACTGACAACACGGTGGGCCTGTGGACAACGTGAGAACAGCTCCGGCCAGGCACCTCTCGGTGCCCGGCCGGCTGTCAATTCCTAGATCTCGCCCCGCAGTTTGGCGAGCGCCTCGGCGAGGATCGCCTCGCCGTCCGCGTCGCTGCGACGCTCCCGTACATACGCGAGGTGCGTCTTGTACGGTTCGGTGCGCGGCGGGTCCGGCGGGTTGTCCCGGTCCTGTCCGGCGGGGAAGCCGCAGCGCGGGCAGTCCCAGGTTTCGGGGACCTGCGCGTCGCTGGCGAAGCTGGGCTGCGTCTCGTGCCCGTTGGAGCACCAGAAGGAGATGCGCAGCCGGGGCGCGGACTCGCCACGCTCGGCCTCGCCCATCGGCCCCGCCCCGACCCGGCTTCCTCGGATCGCGTTGCCACTTGCCACGGTCGTAACTCCCTGCGTGATGGTGCCGCGAAGCGAGTCGGCGTTTTCGCTCCGTTGCGAGCGCCTCAGTCTACGTAAGGCCCAACGCGCGTCCAGTGATTGGAGTTACAGCCCCCACACCTAGACGCAAGCCCCATGATAGGCCGCGCTCAGGTGCGCGTACCGAACATGGGGCCTTACGTACGGATTGTGCGTGCCGGTCAGTTGTTCACCTTCATCAGAAGGCCGAGCACGATGATGCACGCGAACCACAGCAGACCGACCACGATGGTGATCCGGTCGAGGTTGCGCTCGGCGACCGAGGAGCCGCCGACGGAGGACTGCATACCGCCACCGAACATGTCGGACAGGCCGCCGCCCTTGCCCTTGTGCATGAGCACCAGCAGCATCATCAGCCCGCTGAAGACGATCAGGGCGATCGAGAACCCCATAACCACGGCTGGACCAACTTCCTCGGATCTGGATGGACGACAGGGGCACAGCCACTGGGCTGTGCCCCCGCAAGGGTACGACGGATCCCGCTTACCGCATACTCACTGGTCGCGGAAGCGCACGATCTTGACGAACTCGTCGGCATCGAGCGACGCACCGCCCACGAGCGCACCGTCGATGTCGGCCTGCGCCATGATCTCGGCGACATTGCCGGACTTCACGGAGCCGCCGTACTGGATACGGACCTGGTCGGCCAGCTCCTGGGTGTAGAGCTCGGCGATCTTGCCGCGGATGGCGGCGCAGACCTCCTGGGCGTCCTGGGCGCCGCAGACCTTGCCGGTGCCGATGGCCCAGACGGGCTCGTAGGCGATCACGACGGACTCGGCCTGCTCGGCCGGGAGGTCCTTGAGACCGCCCTCGACCTGGGCGAGGGTGTGGGAGACGTGGTTGCCCGCCTCGCGGACGTCCAGCTCCTCCCCGACGCACAGGATCGGGGTCAGGCCGTGCTTGTAGGCGGCCTTGACCTTGGCGTTGACGATCTCGTCGGTCTCGGCGTGGTACTGGCGGCGCTCGGAGTGGCCGATCGCCACGTAGGTGCACTTCAGCTTGGCGAGCATGGCACCGGAGATCTCGCCGGTGTAGGCGCCGGAGTCCTGTGCGGAGATGTCCTGGGCGCCGTACTTGATCTTGAGCTTGTCGCCGTCGACCAGGGTCTGCACGGAGCGCAGATCGGTGAAGGGCGGCAGGACGGCGACCTCGACGGCCTCGTAGTCCTTGTCCGCGAGGGCGAAGGCGAGCTTCTGGACGTGTGCGATGGCCTCGAGGTGGTTGAGGTTCATCTTCCAGTTGCCCGCCATGATCGGCGTGCGCGTGCTCATAAGGGTCAGTCCTCCAGTGCGGCGAGGCCGGGGAGCGTCTTGCCCTCGAGGTATTCGAGGGAGGCGCCGCCGCCGGTCGAGATGTGGCCGAACGCGTTCTCGTCGAAGCCCAGGATGCGGACGGCCGCGGCGGAGTCGCCACCGCCGACGACCGTGAAGGCCTGGGAGTCGAGGAGGGCCTGGGCGACCGCCTTGGTGCCCTCGGCGAATTCGGGGTGCTCGAAGACGCCCATCGGGCCGTTCCAGAAGACGGTGGCGGCGTCGGTGATCTTCGAGGCGTACAGCTTGTTGGACTCCGGGCCGATGTCCAGGCCCATCCGGTCGGCCGGGATGGCGTCCGCGGCGACGGTGGTGGCACCGGCCGGAACCTTGGTCTTCAGGTCCGGGAACCCGGGAGCGACCACGGCGTCGACGGGCAGCACCAGCTCGACGCCGGTCTTCTCCGCGCGCTCGATGTACTCGAGGACGGCCGGGATCTGGTCCTCCTGGAGGAGCGACGCGCCGACCTCGTACCCCTTGGCCTTGAGGAAGGTGTACGCCATGCCGCCGCCGATGAGGATGCGGTCGGCCTTGCCGAGCAGCTCGTCGATGACGGCGAGCTTGTCGGAGACCTTGGCACCGCCGAGGGCGACCACGTAGGGGCGCTGCACGTCGTCCGTGAGCTTCTTCAGGACGCCGACCTCGGTGGCGATGAGGTAGCCGGCGTAGTGCGGCAGGCGGGCCGGGAGGTCGAAGACCGAGGCGTGCTTGCGGTGGACCGCGCCGAAGCCGTCGCCGACGTAGACGTCGGCGAGGGCGGCGAGCCGGTCCGCGAAAGCGCCGCGCTCGGCGTCGTCCTTGGACGTTTCGCCGGCGTTGAAGCGCAGGTTCTCGATGACCGTGACCTGGCCGTCGGCGAGGCCGGCGACGGTGGCCGTGGCGGACTCGCCGACGGTGTCGGTCGCGAAGGCCACGTCGGCGCCGAGGAGTTCACCGAGGCGTGCGGCGGCGGGAGCGAGCGAGAAGGCCGGGTCCGGGGCGCCCTTGGGGCGGCCCAGGTGGGAGGCGACGACCACGCGCGCGCCCGCCTCGGCCAGCGCCTTGACGGTGGGCAGCACGGCGCGGATACGGCCGTCGTCGGTGATGGTGGTGCCGTCCAGCGGCACGTTCAGGTCGGCGCGGACGAAGACCCGCTTGCCTGCGACGCCTTCGGCGAGAAGTTCGTCGATCGTCTTCATTGAGAGGGCTCCCGAGAGGACTGGTGGTGCTCGTGATCCTAAGAGGGCTGGTCTGCACGTGAGTCAGGGCCCGAGCGGCGCGTCCTTGCGCCGCCCGAGCCCTGCTCTCACATCAACGTGCCTGCTCTGTCGGTCAGAGCTGGTTGCCGACGAAGACCGTGAGGTCGACGAGTCGGTTGGAGTAGCCCCACTCGTTGTCGTACCAGCCGAGGATCTTCACCGACTTGCCCTCCTGGACCATGGTCAGGGAGGAGTCGAAGGTGCAGGAGGCCGGGTCGCTCACGATGTCCGAGGACACGATCGGGTCCTCGGTGTAGACGAGGATGCCCTGGAGGTCGCCGTCGTCGGCGGCCTTCTTGAACGCGGCGTTGACCTCGTCCTTGGTGACCTCGCGCTGGAGCTCCACGACCAGGTCGGTGGCCGAGCCGGTCGGGACCGGGACGCGCATCGCGATGCCGTCGAGCTTGCCCTTGAGCTGCGGGAGGACCAGGGCGGTGGCCTTGGCGGCACCCGTCGTGGTCGGGATGATGTTCTCGGCGGCGGCGCGGGCGCGGCGCAGGTCCGAGTGCGGGAAGTCCAGGATGCGCTGGTCGTTGGTGTACGCGTGGACCGTCGTCATCAGACCCTTGACGATGCCGAAGTTCTCGTCGAGGACCTTGGCCATCGGCGCCACACAGTTGGTGGTGCAGGAGGCGTTGGAGATGACGTGGTGGTTGGCCGCGTCGTACTTGTCCTGGTTGACGCCCATCACGATGGTGATGTCCTCGTCCTTGGCCGGAGCCGAGATGAGGACCTTCTTGGCGCCGCCGGCGATGTGCTTCTCGGCGTCGGCCTTCTTCGTGAAGATGCCGGTCGACTCGATGACGATGTCGACGCCCAGCTGACCCCACGGGATGTCGGCGGGGTTGCGCTCGGAGAGCACCTTGATGGTGTGGCCGTCGACCGTGATGGTGTCGGCGGTGTGCGAGACCTCGGCCTTGAGGCGGCCCAGGATGGTGTCGTACTTCAGCAGGTGAGCGGTGGTCGCGGTGTCACCCAGGTCGTTGACAGCCACGATCTCGATGTCAGCACCCTGCTCCAGCAGTGCGCGGAAGTAGTTGCGACCAATACGACCGAAGCCGTTGATGCCTACGCGGATCGTCACGAACCGATCTCCTCGTTGGTACGCCGGCTATGCGGTGCCGGCGAGCTCTGTTTGGGATGTCCCCGACCGCCTACGACCCTACCTCCCACAAGCTCCCGCAGTGACATCGAGATGCCGCATACACGGGCAGGCGGTCCGTACCCGCCAGTAGGGGTACGGACCGCCCGGGCCGAAAGGCATGGTCGCTCGAACTGGTTACGGAGAGTCAGTCACCGTTGACCGGTGCGTTCACTTTCCGAGAGCCGTGAGCGCCTTGCCGAGCAGGGTCGTGCGATCGGCCGCCGCGGTGACGTGTTCCAGGCCGAAGCCCAGCAGCACGGTGTCGTCCGTGGTGACCGCGCCGTACGTCTTGAACAGCTCTCCGGAGAGCCCCCAGTCCTTGACGACCGCCGGGCTGCCCGCGGGCGGTCCGGGGACGCTCCAGGCACCCAGCGACGTCTCGAAGCCCTCGGTCTCGACGGCGTTGCCGCCGATCACCACGGACGCGTTGTCGACGAGGACACCGCGGCCGCCGGATCCGGGGTCGGTGATGTAGCTGAGGGAGACCTCGACCTTCTTGCCGGCGTAGGCGGAGAGGTCGAACTCGACCGGCTGCCAGCCGGCCGACGCCCCGGTGAAGCTGTTCCACTGGCCGCTGGTGCCGGAGGCCGTGCAGCCGCCGTCGCCGAGGGTCAGATACCGCTTGAGTGCGGGATGGGCCGCGATGAAGTACCCGGCGTCGCACTCCGCGGGCACGGCGGTGCTGGTCCTGCCGTTCTTCTCCGGCAGCGTGGTCCAGTCGTCGGCCCCGGCCGTGTGAGCCTCCAGCACGGCGTGGTCGTAGCCCTCCTCGGTGCTCCACAGCAGCCGGGTGCTGAGCGTGGGTGCCTGTGCGGCGGTCACCGAGGTGAGGTCGATGGTGCGGGTGAGGCGGTTCCACGCGTAGTCGCTGTGGGTGACGGCCGCCATGGAGGCGCCTTCGTAGGGACCGTACGGGTTGACCGTGCCGGGGTAGGTGCCGCCGCCCGCGCTCGCGAACTGCGGGAACGTGGCGACCGGCAGGGTGTCCGAGGTGGCGCTGAACGACCCGGCCGTGTCGAGCGGGTTGCCCGGGGCCGCGCCGAGCGCTCCGCCGGCTCCGGCGAGTTTGCCGACGCCCTGGAAGGCGGTGGCTCCCGGCAGGGACGTACGGTTGTAGGCGCCCAGGTAGTACTGGCCGAAGTCGTTCGACAGGGTGCCGCCGCCGAGGTCGACGTTGCCGCCGGCCCGTTCGCCCGCCTCGACCAGTTTGCCGCCCTCGTTGAGGTAGGCCCGCAGCTGGAGTTGGGTGGCGTTGCCCGGGACGCTCGCGCCGGTGTAGTGGACGACCGTCCTGAAGTGGTCCAGGACGCCGAGCGCGTCGGGCGCGCCCTGGGTGGCGACGTCCCAGACGGTCGCCTTGCGGCCGTTGGCCTTCAGCGCGTCGACGTAGGTCTGCGCCTGTGTGGCGGCCGCGCCCTCCTCGGCGACCACGAGCACGTCCGCGCGTGGCCGCGCGGCCACGGTGTAGGTGAAGTGCTCGCTGGAGGTGCGCTTTCCACTGCGCGTCTCGCCGGTGAACCACACCTCGACCTTGTCGCCCGGATCGCCGTCGGCGACCTTGGCGCGGTACTCGTCGAAGTAGAGGTTGTCCTCACCGCCGAACGTCTCGCCGCCCTTCCAGGCCTTGAGCGCCCTGTCGTGCGTGCGGCCGCCGTTGACGCGGTACTTGAGCTCCTTGTCGCGCACGGACTTGCGTGCGACGACGGAGACTTCCTGGTCCGCGCCGCGCGAGTACGACGTGGTGAACGTCTTCGGGGTGAAGTCGGCGGCCTTCAGACCGAGCGAGGACTTCGGCTGGTCGGGCTGCGCGGCGGACTCGGCGACGGAGAGCGCGAACGGGATGTTCTTCTGGAACTCCTGCTGGATCAGCTTCTCGTCGTCCGGGAAGTTGAAGACCGACCGGCAGTCGGCCGCGTTCCACTGGTCGTCGGCGTAGAGGTCCGACACGGTCTGGCAGGTCGACATCTCGGGGGTGTACATCGCCAGGCCGTTGACGTTCGACGCGTGGCCGTCCGCCTCGCCGTTGGTGGTGTAGAGCTCCGAGGAGACCTGCGGCCGGTAGCCGGGGATCGCGGAGTTGTCCGGGGTGCCGGCGAGCGACTTGTAGAGGACGTCGTCGGGCGTGTCGGTGGCCACCTGCCAGCCGACGCCGTAGAGGAGGAGTTCGGCGGCGGAGTGGTAGTTGATGCCGTACGTGAAGCCGATCCGCTTCTGGAAGGCGTCGATGGCCTTCGTCTCGGGCTCGGAGCCCGGGCCCGTGCCGCGGTAGGTCTCGCTGGTGGGGGTGGGGGACGAACCCTCGTTGTCGTAGCCCCACTTGTAGGAGAAGTTGCGGTTGAGGTCGACGCCGTCACCGATGGCGATGGTGCCGTCGGCGTTGTTGTCCCGCAGGTTCTTGCGCCACAGGCGGGAGTCGTCGCCCTGGAAGGTGTAGTCGTAGCCGTCGGGGTTGGCCGAGATGACGAACCACAGCTCGGTCGAGTCGACGATCTTCTTGATGCGCTTGTCGGACTTGTAGTTGTCGACGTAGTAGTGGAGCAGCCGTCGGGTCATCTCCGGCGTGATCCACTCGCGCGCGTGCTGGTTGGACATGTACAGCACGGAGGGCTTGGCGCCGTCCTTGGTCTTCTTCGCGTTCTTGGTGAGCTTGAGCGCGAGGATGTCCTGGCCGCCCACCGTCTTGCCGATGGAGACGACCTTGGTGAGGCCGGGGTTCTCCTGGCCGGTGCGGAGAATCTCCTCCTTGATGTTCCCGGCCCCGCTGTACGGGCGGAACACACCGTCGGCGGCCGCCTCGACACGCTTCTCGGCCTTGGCGGAGAGAGTGTGCTCGGTGAGGTCGACGCCCTGTTTCTCGAGTTTGTCCGCCTGTTGGTCAGTCAGGTAGACCTCGACGGTCGCGGTGCCCTTGGCGGGTACCTGCTCGCTCAGTTCGTGGCCGTCCTGCCCGGCTGCCAGCAGCAGGGGTACCTGCTGGTTGGTGACCTCGGCCCGGAAGACCTTGATCTCGTCGGGGTCGGGAGAGCCCGCGCTCTCCGCGGCCTGGGCGATGGGCGCGAGGCCCGCACCGCCCAGAAGGAGTGCGCCAACAGCGAGGATCGGTCTCGCTCTTCGTCTCATGTGCCCCCCTTGCAGTGGTCCGCCACAGCAGCGAACAGATGCCAGGCTCATGACAGTTCATGATCCAGTCAAGGGGGCCTCACGGACACGCAAAAGCCGGTGTCGTCACTCCAAAGGAGCAGCGACACCGGCGTGATGACGGTGGATCAGCCTGCGAGGTTGTCGGCCATCTCCTCGGTGATGCTGGATTCCGTGCCCGGGATGCCGAGATCCTGGGCCCGCTTGTCGGCCATCGCCAGCAGCCGGCGGATCCGGCCGGCGACGGCGTCCTTGGTCAGCGGCGGGTCGGCGAGCGCGCCCAGTTCCTCCAGGGAGGCCTGCTTGTGCTCCATGCGCAGGCGCCCGGCGGCCGCGAGATGCTCGGGCACGTCGTCGGCGAGGATCTCCAGAGCCCGTCCGACCCGGGCACCGGCGGCGACGGCCGCGCGCGCGGAGCGTCGCAGGTTGGCGTCGTCGAAGTTGGCGAGACGGTTCGCCGTGGCCCGCACCTCGCGGCGCATCCGGCGCTCCTCCCAGGCCAGCACCGACTCATGGGCGCCGAGCCGGGTGAGCAGCGCGCCGATCGCGTCGCCGTCGCGGACGACCACCCGGTCCACTCCGCGCACCTCGCGGGCCTTCGCGGCGATGGAGAGCCGACGGGCGGCACCGACCAGGGCGAGCGCGGCCTCCGGACCCGGGCAGGTCACCTCCAGCGAGGAGGAACGGCCGGGCTCGGTCAGCGAGCCGTGCGCCAGGAAGGCCCCGCGCCAGGCGGCCTCGGCATCGCAGGTGGCCCCCGAGACGACCTGCGGGGGCAGGCCGCGGATCGGGCGGCCCCGGCCGTCGACCAGGCCGGTCTGCCGGGCCAGCTGGTCACCACCGGCGACCACCCGCACCACGTAGCGCGAACCGCGGCGCAGTCCGCCCGGTGCCATCACGATCAGCTCGGAGCTGTGGCCGAAGATCTCCAGGATGTCCCGCTTGAGCCGACGGGCCGCCATCGCGGTGTCCAGCTCCGCCTCGATCACGATGCGCCCGCTCACCAGGTGGAGGCCGCCGGCGAACCGCAGGACGGCGGAGACCTCCGCCTTTCTGCAGCAGGTCCGGGTGACGGGGAGCCGGGAGATCTCATCCTTCACCGCTGCCGTCATCGCCATGGGCCGATCCTTCCATGCATCCGAAAAATACGGTCGTACGCGGCGGCCAACAGCTCCGGGTCGTGCCTCGGGGTCCCATCGGGCCGGGCCACCGGCGCCAGCTCGACCGCGGCACCGAACCGCTTGGCGGCATCGGTCAGGGAGTCGCGGTCGGGCACGGCGGCCTGGTCGGCCAGCACCACGTCCAGGGCGAGTTTAGGGGCGTGTCGTCCCAAAACCTCCAAATGACGCTGCGGGGAGAAGCCATCGGTTTCTCCGGGCTGCGGGGCGAGGTTCAGCGAGAGTACCCGGCGCGCCTTCGTCTGGGTGAGGGCGTCCAGGAGTTCGGGCACCAGCAGATGCGGGATGACCGAGGAGAACCAGGAGCCGGGTCCGAGCACCACCCAGTCCGCGTCGAGGACGGCGGCGACGGCCTCGGGGACGGCGGGCGGGTCGTGCGGTACGACGTGCACGGACTGCACCTCGCCCGGGGTCAGGGCGACGGTCGCCTGTCCCCGGACGGTGTCCACGTCCTCGGGGCGCTCCGGGTCGTGCCCCTTGACCAGTGCCTGGAGCTCCAGGGGTACGGCGGACATGGGCAGCACCCGGCCGTGCGCGCCCAGCAGCCTGCCGACCAGGTCGAGGGCCTGGACATGGTCGCCGAGCTGCTCCCACAGGGCGACGATCAGCAGATTGCCGACCGCGTGCTCGTGCAGGTCGCCCTTGGACTCGAAGCGGTGCTGGATGACCCGGGCCCAGGTCTGGCCCCAGTCGTCGTCACCGCACAGCGCGGCCAGCGCCTTGCGCAGATCGCCGGGCGGCAGCACGCCCAGCTCGTCGCGGAGCCGCCCGCTGGAGCCGCCGTCGTCGGCCACGGTGACGACGGCGGTGAGGTCGCCGGTGATCCGGCGCAGTGCGGCGAGCGAGGCGGACAGGCCCATGCCGCCGCCGAGGGCGACGACCTTGGGCTGGGCACCTCGGCGGCGCGGCCTGGCGCCGCGGGCCTCCACGGGCCGGGTCGCGCGTCCCTCGGGCACGACCCGGCGCAGCCTGCTCAGCCGCGGAGAACGTTCTGTCATTCCCGTCCCATGTCCCGGTGTACGACCACCGTCTCCACGCCCTGGGAGGCGAGACGGGCGGCGAGCTTCTCGGAGGTGGCGACGGAGCGGTGCTTGCCGCCTGTGCAGCCGACCGCGATCGTCACGTACCGCTTGCCCTCACGGCGGTAGCCGGCCGCGATGAGCTGGAGCAGCTCGGAGTAGCGGTCGATGAACTCCTTCGCGCCGGGCTGGTTGAAGACGTACGCCGACACCTCCTCGTTGAGGCCGGTGAAGGGGCGCAGCTCCGGGACCCAGTGCGGGTTGGGCAGGAAGCGCATGTCCACGACCAGGTCGGCGTCGACCGGGAGGCCGTACTTGAAGCCGAAGGACATGACGGTGGCCCGCAGCTCGGGCTCCTCCTCGCCCGCGAACTGGGCGTCCATCTTGGCGCGCAGCTCGTGGACGTTGAGGCTGGAGGTGTCGATGACCAGGTCGGCGTCGCCGCGCAGCTCGCGCAGCAGCTCGCGCTCGGCGTCGATGCCGTCGACGATGCGGCCGTCGCCCTGGAGGGGGTGCGGGCGGCGCACCGACTCGAAGCGGCGGACCAGGGCCTCGTCGGAGGACTCCAGGAAGACGATCCGCCGGGTGACGTGCTTGGCCTCCAGGTCGGCGAGGGACTCGCGGAGGTTGTCGAAGAAGCGGCGGCCGCGGACGTCGACGACGACAGCGATGCGCGCCACGTTGCCCTGGGAGCGGGCGCCGAGCTCCACCATGGTGGGGATCAGCGCGGGCGGCAGGTTGTCGACGACGAACCAGCCGAGGTCCTCCAGACACTTGGCGGCGGTCGACCGGCCGGCTCCGGACATACCGGAGATGATCACCAGCTCGGGGATGGCCGCATCGGGAAGTCCGGCCGCCTCGCCGGTCGTGCCGGTACTCACTTGTGCTCCGTCTCCGTCTTGGCTCTGTTGGCCTTCGTGCTCGTTCACATTCATGTCTCCTGCCCCCGTCGTTCGTCCGGGGTGCCCGCCGTCACGGGCTCCCCACCGGAACCCATGGTGCCGGGTTCCTCTTCCATGATCTCTCCAGTAGCTGTGTTCACCGCGGGCGCGGCCGGTGCCGCCTGGGCGAGGGCCACGGCGATGGTCTCAGCCGTTTTGCGGCCTATGCCGGGAACCTCGCAGATCTGGTCGATGGTGGCAGATCGAAGTTTCTTCAACGAGCCGAAATGTTTCAGAAGTGCCTGCTTGCGCGTCTCTCCGAGGCCGGGGACATCGTCCAGCGGGCTCGCCCGGAAGCGCTTGGCGCGCTTGGCCCGCTGGTAGGTGATCGCGAAGCGGTGGGCCTCGTCACGGACGCGCTGGAGCAGATAGAGACCCTCGCTGGTACGGGGCAGGACCACCGGGTCGTCCTCGTCGGGCAGCCAGACCTCCTCCAGCCTCTTGGCGAGGCCGCAGACGGCGATGTCGTCGATACCGAGCTCGTCGAGGGCCTTCTTGGCCGCGGCGACCTGGGGCTGTCCGCCGTCGACGACGAGGAGCTGGGGCGGGTAGGCGAACTTCCTGGGGCGGCCGTCGTCGTCCTTGAGCGGGTTCTCGGGGTCGTCCTCGACCCACTCGCCGGTCTTCTCCTTCTCGGCGAGGTAGCGCCGGAAGCGGCGGGCGATCACCTCGTGCATCGAGCGGACGTCGTCCTGGCCCTCGCCGTGCCAGACCTGCGTGTCTCCGACACGACCCTTGATCTGGAAGCGGCGGTACTCGCTCTTGCGCTGGAGGCCGTCCTCGAAGACGACCATGGAGGCCACGACGTCATCGCCCTGGAGGTGCGAGATGTCGAAGCACTCGATCCTCAGGGGGGCGCTGTCCAGGTCGAGGGCCTCGGCGATCTCCTCCAGGGCACGCGAGCGTGTGGTCAGGTCGGAGGCGCGCTTGGTCTTGTGCAGCGCGAGGGTCTGCACGGCGTTGCGCTGCACGGTCTCCATCAGCGCCTTCTTGTCGCCGCGCTGCGGGATGCGCAACGACACGTTCGACCCGCGGCGTCCGGTGAGCCACTCCTGGACCGGTCCGGCCGGGTCGGGCAAGGCCGGGACGAGGACCTCCTTGGGGACCGAGTCCCCGGTCTCCTCGCCGTAGAGCTGCTGGAGGGCGTGCTCGACGAGGGCGCCGGTGGTGATCTCCTCGACCTTGTCGGTGACCCAGCCGCGCTGGCCGCGCACGCGTCCGCCGCGGACGTGGAAGATCTGCACGGCGGCTTCGAGTTCGTCCTCGGCGACCGCGATGAGGTCGGCGTCGGTCGCGTCGGCGAGCACGACGGCGCTCTTCTCCATGGCCTTCTTCAGGGCCTCGATGTCGTCGCGCAGGCGGGCCGCCCGCTCGTACTCCATCTCCTCGGCCGCCTCCATCATCTGCCTCTCCAGACGGCGGAGGTACGTCCCGGTCCGGCCTGCCATGAAGTCGCTGAAGTCCTCGGCGAGTTCGCGGTGCTCGTCGGCGGAGACGCGGCCGACGCAGGGCGCGGAGCACTTGCCGATGTAGCCGAGGAGGCAGGGGCGGCCGGTGCGGGCGGCGTTCTTGAAGACGCCGGCGGAGCAGGTGCGGACGGGGAAGACGCGCAGCAGGAGGTCGACGGTGTCGCGGATCGCCCACGCGTGCCCGTAGGGCCCGAAGTACCTGACGCCCTTCTTCTTGTGACCGCGCATCACCTGCACGCGCGGGAACTCCTCGTTCATCGTCACCGCGAGGTACGGGTAGCTCTTGTCGTCGCGGTACTTGACGTTGAACCGGGGGTCGTACTCCTTGATCCAGGAGTACTCCAGCTGGAGGGCCTCGACCTCCGTGGACACCACCGTCCACTCCACGGACGCGGCCGTGGTCACCATCGTGCGGGTGCGGGGGTGCAGGCTCGCCAGGTCCTGGAAGTAGTTCGCCAGGCGCTGGCGCAGGCTCTTCGCCTTTCCGACGTAGATCACCCGGCGGTGCTCGTCGCGGAATCGGTAGACCCCGGGAGAGTCCGGGATCTGTCCCGGCCTGGGGCGGTAGCTGGAGGGGTCGGCCATGTCTCCCACCCTACTGGCGGGGGCTGACAGTCCGACGGGGCTGTGGACGACGGGCGGGCGACCGCTACTACCTGGACTCCAGGAACGTCAGGACGGCCAGGACCCGGCGATGGTCGTCGGTGTCCTCCGTCAGGCTGAGCTTGCCGAGGATGCTGCGGACATGCTTCTCGACCGTGCCCTCGGTGACCCACAGGCGGCGGCCGATGCCGGCGTTGGAACGGCCCTCGGCCATGAGCGCCAGGACCTCCTGCTCGCGGGAGCTGAGGTGGGACAGGGGGTCGTCGCGGCGCTGGGCCGTGAAGAGTTCGTGGACCAGGGAGGGATCGACGACCGCGCCGCCCTTGCCGATGCGGTCCAGCGCCTCGATGAACTCGTCGACGACCGTGACCCGGCTCTTCAGCAGGTAGCCGACCCCGCGTCCGCCGGCCAGCAGTTCCAGGGCGTCCTCGACCTCGACGAACGCGGACAGGACGAGGATGCCGGTGTCGGGGTGGCGCTCCCGGATGGTGCGGGCCGCCTTGAGTCCCTCCGTGGAGTGGTCGGGCGGCATCCGTATGTCGACGATGGCGATGTCGGGGCGCTCCTCGTAAACCAGTTCCAGGAGCCGCTCCGCGTCACCTGCCTGGCCGGCCACCTCGTAACCGACTCTCTCGCACAGACTCGCCAGTCCCTCCCGGAGCAGGATGTCGTCGTCGGCGAGGACCACCCGTCCCCGCACCTGCCGCTGCGATGCGTCGTCCATGGCCCCGGCTCCCCTTGCCCGACCGATCTGCTGCGCGCCCAACAGCCTGCCCCACCGGCGGGATTACGGCTAGCCGGAAGCGGAATTGGGGGCCTGCCGTGACGACACGCGGACGTATGCGAGCGATTCTCGTATCAGTGCGATGCAGAAGGACCGGTCGCTTCGGGCGAGAGGCGACGGGTCGCGGGACCGAAGGGTTGCGGGACCGAAGGGCTCGAAGGGTTGCGGGAGATGCGGCGGACGCGGATCGAGAAGACGAGGCGGTCGGCCCGTGTCCGTCCCGCCCCCGAGGACACGTACGGCTTCGGCGATGTCCTCGACCCCCGGGATCCCGACATCGTGCGCGCCAAGCGCCTTCAGTCGACACACGACGGCGGTACCCACCGCCCCTAGAACCGGACGGCGGCCTCTCCGTCCGACATGACCGCCCGGTGCGTACGCGACGTCACCAAGTCCGAGGTCCCCCCGCCTGGACGACTCCCCCGCGTGCGCCCCGGGCGGTCACATGTCCGTCGGCGGCGGGCTCAGCGGCAGCCGTACCCTCAAGGTGGTGCCCTCGCCCGGTGGACTGCTGACGTCCAGCTTGCCGCCGATCGCCTCGACGCGGTCGATGAGCCCGATCAGCCCGGATCCACGGCCCGGCTCGGCTCCCCCGACGCCGTCGTCGCGGATGACCAGCTCCAGCCGGCCGTCCCGGATCTCGGCCTCGACCTCCACCACGCCCGCGTGGGCGTGTTTCGCGGCGTTGGTGAGGCATTCCGAGGTGACGTAGTACGCGGCCACCTCCAGCTGCTCCGGCAGCCGCGTCGCGGGCAGCCTCAGGTCGAGCTCCACGGGGACGGGCGAGCGGCGGGCCAGGGAGCGCAGGGCGGGACCCAGGCCGCCCTTGGAGAGGATCGCCGGGTGGATGCCGCGGGCCACCTGGAGCAGGTCCTGGAAGGCGTCGTCGAGGCCCTTGCCCACATGGGCGAGCTGCTCGGCGAGTTCCGAGGACGGGTCCGTCAGCAGGGACTCGGCCAGTCTGAGGTCCAGTTGGAGGGCGACGAGCCGCTGCTGGACTCCGTCGTGCAGATCGCGCTCGATCCGGCGCCGGGAGGCGTCCGAGGCGGCCACCACGCGCGCGCGTGACGCGGTCAGCTGGGCGCGGCTGTCCGCGTTGGCGATGGCGGTGGCGACGAGTTCGGTGAAGTCGGCCAGCCGCGACTCGGTGCCGCCGGGCAGTGCGTCCAGCGCGGACGACGCGAGGATGAAGCCCCACAGCCGGTCGTCGACGACGATGGGCGCGCCCACCGCCTCTCCCACATGGGCCGCGCGCCGGGTCCCGGACACCTCGCGGATCGCCTTGAGGCCCGCCAGCCGACGCTCCTCGCGGCCGGCCCGCTCGAGCTCCTCCGGGATCCCGTACGCGGTCCCGAGGACCGTGTGGCTGCCGTCGGGTTCCTGCCGCAGCACGGCCGCGGTCGTGTTCAGCAGGGCCCCGACCTCCTCCGCCACCCTCGCGAACACCTCGTCCGGCGGGGCGCCGCGGGCCACCAGGGTGGCGACCCGCCGCAGCGCGGCCTGTTCCAGTGCGGCGCGGCGGCTCTCGGTGACGTCGCGCGCGGTGGCGTAGATGAGGCCCTCCTCGGGGACCGGACGGGCGCTCCACTGGAGCCAGCACTCGGTGCCGTCCACGCGCAGGTAGCGGTTCTCGAACTCGACCAGGTCGACGCCGCTCGCGAGACGGTCGAGGGCGACGCGGGTGCTGTCCCGGTCGTCCTCGTGCACGAACTCGATGTAGGGCTTGGACAGCAGTTCCTCACCCGAGTAGCCGAGGGTCCTCTCGACGGCCGGGTTGACCCGCTTGAAGTAGCCGTCGAGGCCGCTGATGCAGAGCAGGTCCAGGGAGAGGTTGAAGATGCTCTCCACTTCCTGTTCGGCCTTCTCGCGCCGCCCGTGGGCCGCCGCGAAGGACGCCATGGTGCCGTTCATGCCGCCGAGCAGCTGGGCCCAGGTGCCGTCGAAGGAGGCGACGTCGGCGCGGTGTCCGAGCCGGTTGTGGTCGATCGCCGTGTTCATGGCCCGGATCTCGCCGGCCAGCCGCTCGGTGGTGACGCGCAGTTCGCGGAAGGTGTCGGCCACATCGCCGAGTTCGTCACGGCCGGTGTACCGGATGTCGTACGAGAGATCGCCGTACGACAGGGCCCGCGCGCCCTGGGAGACCTCGCTGAGGGGGCGGGTGATGGAGCGGCGCAGGGCCAGCGCGAGGACGGTGACGACGCCGAGGACGGCCAGGGAGACGGCGAGGTCGCGTCGTACACGGGTCTCCGCGCTCCGGCGGTCGCGGGCGGCGGTGACGTCGAGGTCGTGTGCGGCCTGGTCCTGGATGCCGCGCAGGGCGTCGATGCGGGCCCCGGAGTCGAGCAGCCAGCGGTCGTAGGACGGCCAGCGGGCGGTCTCGGGGGTGGGTGCGGCGAGCATGTCGCGGACCGCGCGAACGGCCCGGCCGGGCGCCTCGAACTGCGTGCTGTACAGCTCGCCCCGCAGTTCGTCCGAGGTGTTCTGCCGGAAGGTGTCCAGTTCGGCCGCCTCCAGTTCGGGCCAGCGTCCGGCGGCGGTGGGGCGTTGCTCGGCGGGTGCGTCCAGCAGGATCGCCAGCTCCACGCGCTCGCGCTCGGCGGCCTCGATGGCCCGTACGAGGGCGATGTGGGCGTCCGCCGCGCGGCCCGAGGTCCGGGTGGGGCTCCCCGACTCGAACACGGCGACGTTGTCGAGCAGGGCGTCCTCGATGCTCGCGTAGTCCTGGGCCACCGTGCGGGCGGTGAGCGAGGCGGTGCCCGTCTGGACGCGCAGCGCGTGCAGTCGGCGGCCGGCGGCGTCGAGGTCTCCTGCGGCGTCGGCCCCGGTCCAGCCGACACCCCGGTCGACGGCCCGCTCCAGGGCCTGGTCCGTGGCCCGTTCGGCCGCGGCACGTGTCGCCGGGGTGATCGTCCCGGGACGCAGCCGGGCCTGTACGGCGGCGATCCGCTCCCGGGCGACGGCGTCGGAGACCTCGGTGAGCGCGAACGTCACCTCGGTCGCGGCGTGGAAGGCGCGCAGGTCGCTCGCCTCCCGCCACTGGGCGACGCCGCTGAAGGCGGTGAAGGCCAGCAGTCCGGTCACCGGCAGCAGCACGAGCAGCATCAGCTTCCGTCCGACGCGCAGACGGGCCAGGAGCGGGGGACGCTCCGTCCGTGTCGGTCTCACGCCGCGCACGTTCGTTCCTCAGCGCCCGGTGGGCGGGTAGTACTGGTGGTCCGCCAGGTCCTTGTCGATGGCCTCCACCGCCCCGTCGAGCGTGGCCCGCACCGGCGCCTCGTCGAGCATGATCTTCGCGAAGGCCCGGGAGAAGGCGTCGGTGATCGCCGCGTAGGCGGGCGTACGGGGCCGCGGGCGGGCGACGCCGCTCTGCAACTGCTCGATGTAGAGCCGCTCGGGGCCCGTCTCCGAGAACAGCCTGGTGCGTTCGATCGCGCTTCTGGTCGCGGGGACGGCCCCGTTGACGTTCGTCATGCGCAACACCTCGTCGGGGCTCAGCAGGAACGAAAGGAACCGCCAGACCGCGTCCGCGTCGACGCTGGTCGCCGGGATCGACCACTGCCAGGAGCCCATCCCGGTCACGGAGCCCCGGCCGAAGTCGGGCAGCGGCACGATCGCCACGTCGCCGGGGAACGCGCCGCTGTACTCGCCGTAGGTCCAGTGCCCGGTCCAGGAGAGGGGGCTGCGGCCCTCGACGAAGGCCTTGTCGTCCTCGCCGGGGTCGACGAGCCCCGCCTTGACCCAGCTCTGCATGGTGGTGAGTGCCTCCACGGAGGCGGCGCAGTTGAGGTAGCCGTCGGCCGTCCGGAACGTGTTCGGATCGATGAGGTCACCGCCCGCCGACCACACCGCGGGCGCGAAACCGTAGGTGTTCCACTCGGCTCCGGGTGTGGCGTAGAGGAGCCTGAGGTCGAGCGGCGTCCGGTAGCCCTCCTTCCGCAGTCTCACCAGAATGCCCGTCAGTTCGTCGGAGGTCCAGGCGTCCTCGGAGCCCCGGGGGACACGGATGCCGGCCTTCTCCAGCACCGACGGCCGTACGTACATCCCGAGTCCGGAGTCGAAGGTGCCCAGGCCCCACAACTGGCCCCGGTAGGTGCCCTGTCGGAGGACGGAGGGGAGCAGGTCGGCGCGCAGGTCCCCGGTCAGGCAGGAGTCGAGCGGCCTGAGCCTTCCCGCCCAGGCGTGGCCGAAGACCTTGGGGGCGTCGAAGTCGAGCAGGTCGGGCAGTTGACCGTCGGCAGCGGCGGCCAGGACCTCGGCGTCGTAGTCGCCGTCGGGGAGGTCCACGAGGCGGACCTCGACCTCCTTCTGGGACGCGTTGAACCTCCGCACCTGCCCACGCAGGGTCTCCTTCTCACCGTGCGCCGTCGGCGTGTGGTACCACATCGTGATCTGCGAGGTGCCGGTGATCCGTCCGTCGCAGCTCGTGTCGGTGCGGGCTCTCTCCTCGTGGTCGGTGTCGCCCGCGGTGCAGCCGGCGAGCAGCGCGGCGCTCAGGGCGCCGGCCAGGAACGACTTCAGGACCCCGCGGGTCATGACCCCTTCTGCGGATAGTCGTCGTGGGCGGCGAGGTCCTTGTCGATGGCCTTCACCGCCTCGTCGAGGGCGGCCTTCACCGGCGCCTCGTCGAACATGATCTTGGCGAAGGCCCGGGAGAAGGCGTCGGTGATCGCCGGGTAGGCGGGCGTCTGCGGCCGGGGCCGGGCTACGCCGCCCGTCAGTTGCTCGATGAACAGGTGCTCGGCGCCGCCGGGACCGTAGGCGGAGGAGAGCTTCACCGCGCTGTGCGTGGCCGGGATCCCGCCGTTGGCCTCGCTCATCCGGTGGACCTGGTCCGGCTTCAGCAGATAGGCGAGGAAGCGCCAGACGGCGTCTCCGTCGGCCGCGCCCGAGGTGACGCCCCACTGCCAGGACCCCATCCCGGTCACCGCGCCCCGGCCGAAGTCGGGCAGCGGCACGATCGCCACGTCGCCGGGGTGCGCCTTGCTGTAGTCCGGGTACCACCAGTGGCCGGTCCAGGAGATGACGCTACGGCCCTCGATGAACGCCTGGTCGTCGCTCTTGCCGGGTTCGACGAGCCCCTCCTTCGCCCAGGTCTGCATGGTGGTGAGCGCCTCGACCGCCTCAGGGCTGTTGAGGAATCCGTCGGCCGTGCGGAACGTCCCGGGCTCGATGAGGTCACCGCCCGCCGACCACACCGCGGGCGCGAAGCCGTAGGTGTTCCACTCCTCGCCGGGCTTCGCGTAGACGAGCCCGATGTCGAGGGGCGTCTTGTGACCCGCCTTGCGGAGGGTGCGCAGGACGTCCGTGAATTCGCCGGAGGTCCACGCGTCGTCGACACCCTTGGGGACACGGATGCCGGCCTTCTTCAGCGCCGAGGGGCGCACATACAGCCCCAGCCCGGAGTCGAAGGTGCCGACACCGTACAACTTCCCCGCATACGTGCCCTGTTGACGGATCGACGCCAGCAGGTCGCTCCGCACGCTCTCGGGAACGCACGAGTCGATCGGCTTGAGCTTGCCGGACCAGGCGTAGCTGTAGAGATTGGGGCCGTCGAAGTCGAGCAGGTCCGGAAGGTCGCCACTGGCCGCGGCGGAGTTCACCAGGTCGTTGTACGGCCGGAACTCAGGCAGGGTGACAAGCTCCACCCGCACCTGCTTCTGCGCTTCGTTGAACTCCGCGACCTGCTTCTGCAAGGTGCTGAGCTCCCCGCTCGGCCCGGCGTGGAACCACATCGTCAGATGCTCGGTGCCCTCGATCCTGCCGTCGCAGGTCGTGTCACCGCGTGCCTCGTCATTCGTGCCGTCGCCGTCATCGCC
Organism: Streptomyces sp. S3(2020); assembly: GCF_013044505.1. Taxonomy (GTDB): domain Bacteria; phylum Actinomycetota; class Actinomycetes; order Streptomycetales; family Streptomycetaceae; genus Streptomyces. The sequence goes on from NZ_JABERD010000018.1 coordinate 48,783, forward strand.
TCCCCCGCCGCACCCGGCCAGCAGCAGGGCGATCCCCAACAGCCCTGCGGCCAGGGCGCGGTGATGCCGACCCGTTCCGACAGTCCTGATCCACGCCCGCATCGCGCACCCCCACTCGACCGGCCTTCCGCGGCCTCCCCAGGGCAGCCCACATGCTACCCCTGGTGACCTGCCGCTGCGCTGAGTAAGCAGGAATCGACGGACTCGGCAAGGGACTTCAGCACATTCCAGCTGCCCGGAAGCAACGCGCGTCGACTCTTTCCGGGTAGCTGGAAAGCGCAATCACCTGCCTGTTGGGACCCTGTGGGGCATGTCCATGCGCTGTCTTCTCGTCGATGACAGCATCCGCTTCCTGGAGGCCGCGCGCACTCTGCTGGAGCGCGACGGGATACCCGTCGTCGGCGTCGCCATGTCAGGTTCGGAGGCTCTGGCACGGGCCACTGAACTGGCCCCTGACATCGTCCTGGTGGATCTCGACCTCAACGGGGAGAACGGCTTCGACCTCGCGGTGGAGCTCGCCGGCAATGTCACGTCCGTGATCATCCTGATCTCCACACACTCCCTGGACGACTTCGAGGAACTCATCGCCGCCAGCCCGGCACGCGGGTTTCTTCACAAGTCCGCGCTCTCCGCCGAGGCGATCAGAGACGTACTGGGCAACGACGGCCCGGGCGCGCCGACTTGACTTCTCCGGGCCGCATCCCGGCCAGGAGTGCGTGCCTGTTGGGCATGAGGTGTTGTCGGGACTTGGTCAACACGCTTCAATGCGGGGGAACTCGGGACCGTGAAGAGCGGCGTACGGATGTGAAGACGCCTCCGGTCCCGGTGCGAATCCGCACGAACGGTCTGACCAGCCGTCGTGACCACACAGAAAGGCCCCTGCATGCCGCACGCCACACAGCACGGGGACGTTTCCGCCGTCGCCGACGCGGAACTGGACACGGCCCTGCGAGGCGGCCCTTTCCATGTCGCCCTGCGGGCGGCGATCGCCGCCCGCGGACTGCCGCTCCAGCGCGTGCAGCACCATCTGTCGCGCTACGGGGTCAAGGTCGGCGTCACCAGCCTGAGTTACTGGCAGCAGGGTGCGCGCCGGCCCCAGCGCCCCGAGTCGCTGCGCGCGGTACGGGCCCTGGAGGAGATCCTCCAGCTGCCGGAGGAGTCACTGATCCGGCTGCTCGCCGAGGCCGACGCCCACGCGGCCGGCCAGCGCCCCGCCGTCCGCTCCTACCGCTCCCTCGTCGAGGCCTCCGGCGTACTGGAGCGGCTGCTGGCCGAGCTGGACTCACCGCCGGACGGCGGGCTGCACACCCTCGGGCACCACGAGCGGGTACGGATAGGGGGGCGCCGGGAGCTGCTCGGGCGCGAGTCGCACCACATCGTGCGCGCCTACAAGGACGGAGTCGACCGGTTCGTGGCCGTGCACCACGGCGACCCGGGGTGCGCGCCGGAGCGCATACAGGTGCACGCCTTGGAGAACTGCCGCACGGGACGCGTCCGCTCCCACCACGAGACCGGCGTGCTCGTGGCCGAGCTGCTCTTCGACACACGGCTGCGGGCCGGCGACACCTTCCTGTTCCGCTACGGCGTCGAGGACGGCACGGCGGGTGTCTCCCGCGAGTACATCCGCGGGTTCGGCCCGTCCGGCGGGCAGTACGCGCTCCAGGTGCGGTTCGACGAGAACGTGCTGCCGGCCCGCTGCCACCGGTTCACCCAGCACTCGGCGGCGGCCCCGCGCAGTGGACGCCAGGAGCTGGCGCTCACCGGGACGCACCGGTCGGTGCACATCGTCGAGCCACGGGTGCGGACGGGGATCGTGGGGATCGGCTGGGACTGGGAGTGAGCTGTCGGGAGCCCGCCTGACGTAAACGCTTGCGCAAGCGTTTACGTCAGCGGTCGGATGGGATATGTTCCCGGCTTGAGGGGGTCTGCCGAGGGGCCTGCCGAGGGGTGTCGCCCGAGGGCTGTCCGGGAGGACCGCCCTGGAGGACTTGCCCGGGAGGAGAACGTCATGCCGACGATGGCCGATGTGGCGCGCAGCGCGGGCGTGTCCGTGGCGACCGTCTCGCACGTGCTCAACGACACCCGGCCGGTGCTCCCGCACACCCGTCAGGCCGTCCTGGACGCCATCGACGAGCTCGGTTACACACCCAACACGCTGGCCCGCTCCCTGGTGACCTCCCGCACCCGGTCCATCGGGCTCGCGGTGTCGGCGATCAGCAATCCGTACTTCACGGAGATCCTCCAGGGCGTCGAGGCCGAGGTCCTGGAACGCGGCTACAGCCTGCTGATCGCCGACCCGCACGACGACCCCGTCCATGAGCGCAAGGTCGTCCAACTCCTGCACGAGCGGCGGGTGGACGGCATGATCGTGGCGCCCTCCGTGGACCCCAAAGAACTGCTGGCCTACCTCGGCCGCCATGCCGTACCCACGGTGCTCCTCGACCGTGTCGTCGACACCGCGCCGCCCTTCGACCAGGTCTGCGCCGAGAGCACCGCGCCGATGAGCGAGCTGGTCGCCCATCTCGCGGTCCTCGGCCACCGACGGATCGGGCTGGTGGCGGGTCTGCCCGGGCTCAGCACCAGCAGCGAGCGGATCGCCGGGTACCGTGGCGGGCTCGCGGCCGCCGGGCTGGCGTACGACGAAGGGCTCGTGGTCCACGGCGACTCCGCGTCGGCCGGTGCCGAGCGGGCCACCGCGACCCTGCTGGCCCTCCCGGAGCCGCCGACGGCACTCGTCACCGCCAACAACGCGATGACCATCGGCGCGCTGCGCGCCCTGCGCGACCACGGTCTCGCCGTGCCCGACGACATCGCGCTGTGCTGCTTCGACGACTTCGCCTGGGCCGACCTCTTCTCCCCCAGGCTCACCGCCATCGCCCAGCCCAGCAAGGAGATCGGCGCCCGGGCGGTGCGGGTGCTCCTGGACCGCCTGGCCGATCCGGACCGGCCGGCCCGGACGGTCCGTCTGCCCTGTGACCTCGTGCATCGCACGTCGTGCGGGTGCTCCGAGGAGGCGGTGGTGTCCGAATGACGGCTGTCCGAGGTGTGCGAGGGGGCCAGGCGCGCGAGAGGGCCGAGAGGTGCGAGGGGGCCGAGGTGTCCCGGCAGCAGCCGGCCGAGGAAGCCGGGATGTCCGGACAGCGACTGACCCAGGAAGCCGGGGCGGTCCAACGGCAGCCGCCCGAGGGGCGGTTGCCCTCTCCCCCGTCTGTCTCCGTACCGCAGGACAGCCCCGCAAGCCCGAGAAAGGAACCTGCTCGTGATCGTCGTCGCCGGTGAGGCCCTCATCGACCTGGTACCGCAGGGCACGGGAGCCCTGGCGGGACTGACGCCGGCGCTCGGCGGCGGCCCGTACAACACGGCCGTCGCCCTCGGCCGCCTCGGCTCCCCCGCCGCCTTCTGCTCCCGTACGTCGTCCGACGCCTTCGGCGAAGCCCTGCTCGACAGGCTGCGGCGGGCGTCGGTGGACGTGTCGGCGGTGCAGCGCGGGCCCGAACCGACCACCCTGGCGGTCGCCACGATCGACGCGAGTGGCTCGGCCGCCTACTCCTTCTATGTCGAGGGCACCGCCGACCGCCTGTTCGCGGCCCCCGCCGAGCTCCCCGCCGGTACGCGCGCGGTGTCCTTCGGCACCTGCTCGCTCGTCCTGGAGCCGGGGGCCAGCGCCTACGAGGAACTCATGCGGACCGCGGCCGCGCGGGGTGTGTTCACCGCGCTCGACCCGAACATCCGGGCCGGGCTGATCCCCGATCCGGACGCCTACCGGGCCCGGTTCAAGAGCTGGCTGCCTTCGGTGTCACTGCTCAAGCTCTCCGAAGAGGACGCGCAGTGGCTGGGCGGCACCCCGAGCGAGTGGCTGGCCGCGGGACCTTCGGCCGTCGTGATCACGCGAGGCGGTGACGGTCTGACCGCGTTCACCCGGGATGGCTCGGCGCACTCCGTGCCGGGCGAGAAGGTCGACGTCGTCGACACGATCGGGGCCGGTGACACGGTGAACGCGGCGCTCCTGCACGGTCTGTCCGTCCGGGACGCCCTGTCCGCCGAGGCGCTCCTGGGACTGGGCGCCGACGGCTGGACAGAGCTGCTGCGATTCGCGGCGCGGGCGGCCGCGATCACCTGCTCCCGGGCGGGGGCGGAACCGCCGTACGCCTCCGAACTCGGGGACTTGTAGGGGGCGTTCGGCCTTTCCGCCGGTTTCGCTGATTCCACTGTTCAGGAGTCAAGGTGCGTCGCGGCCGCAGGGATCGGGCGGCTGATCTTGCAACGATCGGCGCCCCGCGGGGAGTTCCCACGGGGCGCCGAACTTTTCCGGATTTCTCAGGACCTGTTGCCCATGGGCCTCAGGCCTTGCGGGCTCGCGTCGTCTTCTTCGCGGGTGCCGCCTTCTTGGTGGTGCCGGCCGCCTTCTTGGCCGCCGTGGTGTCGGCCGCTGCGGTGTCGGCGGCCTTGGTCGCGGCCGCCTTGCTCGCGGTTGCCTTGGTCGCGGTCGTCCTGGCCGTGGCCGTCTTCTTCGCCGCCGTCTTGGCGGCGACGGTCTTCTTGGCCGCCGTCTTGCGCGGGGCCCTCACCGAGGACGCGTCGCTGATCCGGTCGGCGCCGAGGATCTCCCGCAGGAACTTGCCGGTGTGGCTGGCGGGGACTCCGGCGACCTCCTCCGGGGTGCCCTCGGCGACGACGAGACCGCCGCCCGCGCCGCCCTCGGGGCCCATGTCGACGACCCAGTCGGCGGTCTTGATCACGTCGAGGTTGTGCTCGATGACGATGACCGTGTTGCCCTTGTCGACCAGGCCGGCTAGGACCTTCAGCAGCTTGCTGATGTCCTCGAAGTGCAGACCGGTGGTCGGCTCGTCCAGGACGTAGACCGTGCGCCCGGTGGAGCGCTTCTGGAGCTCACTGGCGAGCTTCACACGCTGGGCCTCGCCGCCGGACAGGGTGGTCGCGGACTGACCGAGGCGGACATAGCCGAGACCGACGTCGTTGAGCGTCTTGAGGTGGCGGTTGATCGCGGGGACGGCCTCGAAGAAGTTCATGGCTTCCTCGATGGGCATGTTCAGGACCTCGGCGATGGACCTGCCCTTGTAGTGGACCTCCAGGGTCTCCCGGTTGTACCGGGCGCCGTGGCAGACCTCGCACGGGACATAGACGTCCGGGAGGAAGTTCATCTCGATCTTGATCGTGCCGTCGCCCGCGCAGTTCTCGCAGCGGCCGCCCTTGACGTTGAAGGAGAAGCGGCCGGGCAGGTAGCCGCGGACCTTCGCCTCGGTGGTCTCGGCGAACAGCTTGCGGACGTGGTCGAAGACGCCGGTGTACGTCGCCGGGTTGGACCGCGGGGTGCGGCCGATGGGCGACTGGTCGACGTGCACGACCTTGTCGACGAGGTCGTCGCCGTCCACGCGCGTGTGGCGCCCCGGAACGCTCCGGGCGCCGTTCAGCTCACGGGCCAGGTGGGTGTACAGGATGTCATTGACCAGCGTGGACTTGCCGGAGCCTGAGACACCGGTGACCGCGGTGAACACGCCGAGCGGGAACGAGACGTCGATGTCCTGGAGGTTGTTCTCCCGGGCACCGTGCACCGTGAGCCGGCGGGACGGGTCCTGCGGGCGCCGGATGTCGGGGAGCGGGATCGCCTTCTTGCCGGACAGGTACTGCCCGGTCATGGACTCGGCGTTGGTCAGCAGTTCCTTCAGGGAGCCGCTGTGCACGACCTTGCCGCCGTGCTCGCCGGCGCCGGGGCCGATGTCGACGATCCAGTCGGCGACCTTGATGGTGTCCTCGTCGTGCTCGACGACGATGAGCGTGTTGCCCATGTCGCGCAGCCGGACCAGGGTCTCGATCAGCCGGTGGTTGTCGCGCTGGTGCAGACCGATGGACGGCTCGTCGAGGACGTAGAGCACGCCGACCAGGCCGGAGCCGATCTGGGTGGCCAGGCGGATGCGCTGGGCCTCGCCGCCGGAGAGGGTGCCGGCCGCGCGGTTGAGGGAGAGGTAGTCGAGGCCGACGTCGACGAGGAACTTGAGCCGCTCGTTGACCTCCTTCAGTACCCGCTCGGCGATCTTCTTGTCGCGGGTGTTGAGCTTCAGTTCGCCCAGGAAGTCCGCGCAGTCACTGATGGACATCCCGGAGACCTCGGCGATGGACTTCCCCATCACCGTGACCGCGAGGACGATCGGCTTGAGGCGGGTGCCCTCACAGGTGGGGCAGGGCACCTCGCGCATGTAGCCCTCGAAGCGCTCACGGCTGGCGTCGCTCTCGGACTCGCCGTGCCGCCGCTTGACGAAGGGGACGGCACCTTCGAAGGGCGTCGTGTAGACCCGCTCGCGTCCGTACCGGTTCCGGTAGCGGACCTCGATCTGTGTCTTGTGGCCGTACAGCAGGGCCTTCCTGGCGCGCTGCGGCAGGCCCGCGAAGGGGATGTCGGTCCGGAAGCCCAGTGCGTCCGCGAGGGCGCCGATCAGCCGGCCGAAGTAGTCCTTGGTGTGCCCGTGCGACCAGGGGTGGATGGCGCCCTCGTCGAGCGACTTGTCCTCGTCGGGGACGATCAGCTCGGGGTCGACCTCCATGCGGGTGCCGATGCCGCTGCACTCGGGGCAGGCACCGAAGGGGGAGTTGAAGGAGAAGGAGCGGGGCTCCAGCTCCTCGAAGGACAGGTCGTCGTACGCGCAGTACAGGTGCTCCGAGTACATGCGCTCGCGCTCGGGGTCGTCCGCGGGGAGGTCGACGAAGTCGAGGACGACCATGCCGCCGGCGAGACCGAGGGCGGTCTCCACGGAGTCGGTGAGCCGGCGCTTGGCGGACTCCTTCACCGTGAGGCGGTCGATGACCACCTCGATGGTGTGCTTCTCCTGCTTCTTCAGTGTGGGCGGCTCGGAGAGCTGGATGGTCTCGCCGTCCACGCGCGCGCGGCTGTAGCCCTTGGTCTGGAGGTCCGCGAAGAGGTCGACGAACTCGCCCTTGCGCTCGCGCACCAGCGGCGACAGCACCTGGAAGCGGCTGCCCTCCGGCAGCTCCAGGACCTTGTCGACGATGGCCTGCGGCGACTGGCGCGCGATCGGACGGCCGCACTCGGGACAGTGCGGCTTGCCGATACGCGCGAAGAGCAGCCGGAGGTAGTCGTAGACCTCGGTGATGGTGCCGACCGTCGAGCGCGGGTTGCGGGAGGTCGACTTCTGGTCGATGGAGACCGCGGGCGAGAGGCCCTCGATGAAGTCGACGTCCGGCTTGTCCATCTGGCCGAGGAACTGGCGGGCGTACGAGGAGAGCGACTCCACGTACCGACGCTGACCTTCGGCGAAGATCGTGTCGAAGGCCAGGGAGGACTTGCCCGACCCGGACAGGCCCGTGAAGACGATGAGCGAGTCACGCGGCAGGTCGAGCGAGACGTTCTTGAGGTTGTGCTCGCGCGCGCCACGGACGATGAGACGGTCGGCCACGCCGGTCCGCACCTTTCTTGAGAAGAAGTGACAGGGGCGAGGCCCCCGTGCTGACAGGGGCGAGGCCCCGTGCTTTTTCAGACTAGGGGGAGCCACTGACAACGCCGGTCGGATTCCCGGATGCATAACAATCCCCGGCCATCCAGCATGCCCGACGCCGCTGTCGACCATATAGCACGTGCATTCGATTTACGGCACTGCTTCACCACCTTCACCCAAAGGTGTGGCGGGGCTAGTGTCAGCAGCATGATTGATCACGCGCATGACCTGGCGTCTGTACGTGACGCGACGGAACGGCTGCTCACCGCAGCCGCCAAACTGGACAACGCGTCTGTGACCGAGCCGTCACGGCTTCCCGGGTGGACCCGCGGCCACGTCCTCGCCCACCTCGCCCGCAACGCGGACGCCCTGGTGAACGTTCTGGAGGGCAGGCCCATGTACGCCTCCGGGGAGACCAGGGACGCCGACATCGACCGGGACGCCCCGCGCTCCCTCGACGTCCAGCTCACCGACGTCCGTGACAGCGCCGCCCGCTTCCAGGAGGCGGGAGCCGCCCCGGCCGACTGGTCGCGCGTCGTGCAACTGCGCAACGGGGTCACCGACGCGGCGGCCCGGGTGCCGTTCCGGCGGTGGGTGGAGGTGGAACTGCACCATGTGGACCTAGGGATCGGATACGAGCTGGAGGACGTGCCCGCGGAGTTCGCGGAGCGGGAGATCGCCTTTCTCGCCGACCGGTTCACCGGACACCCCGACGTACCGCCGACCCGTCTGACGGACGACACGCACGCGTGGACCACGGGCCGGGTGGCGGAGGCTCCCGTGGTCACGGTGACGGGATCCCCCGCCGACCTGCTCGGCTGGCTCGCCGGACGCCGGAACGGATCGGGGCTGAGGGTGGAGGGCGGAACGCTGCCGGAGCTTCCTCCGCTGTAGGGGCGCCCTAGACTGACCGTCATGACGTACAGCGGACAGGTCACGGTCGGCGGCCCGGCGGACGTGCACGAGCTCAAGGACCTGATGATCACCAAGATCGCGGTCGGTCCCATGAACAACAACGCCTATCTGCTGCGCTGTCGGGCCACGGACGCACAGCTGCTGATCGACGCGGCCAACGACGCGGAGACACTGATCGGCATGATCGGTGACGACGGCATCGCGTCTGTCGTCACCACGCACCAGCACGGCGACCACTGGCAGGCCCTCGCCCGCGTCGTCGACGCCACCGGCGCCCGTACGTACGCGGGCCGGGAGGACGCCACCGGCATCCCCGTGCCGACCGACGTCCTCGTCGACGACGGCGACACCATCCGGGTGGGGCGTGTGGAACTGACCGCTCGCCACCTGGTCGGCCACACGCCCGGCTCGATCGCGCTCGTCTACGACGACCCGCACGGTCACCCCCATGTGTTCACCGGTGACTGCCTCTTCCCCGGCGGCGTGGGCAACACCCGCAAGGATCCTGAGGCGTTCGCAAGTCTGATCCACGACGTGGAGACGAAGATCTTCGACGTCCTGCCGGACGAGACGTGGGTCTACCCGGGCCACGGCAACGACACATCGCTCGGCGCCGAGCGCCCCCAGCTGCCGGAGTGGCACGCGCGCGGGTGGTGAACGACGGGGGGCGCGACGAATTCCCACACGCCGGGGCGTAACACCCCTCGCGCGCCCCGCGCACAACACACCTTCACGCGCCACATCTTCGCGCCCCCGGCGCGCACACCTTCGCACGCGCCCCGTGTGAACCGTTCACACACGCCGGTGTCCTGCGCACGCTCCCCGCGCACATGGTTGCGCGGTCAACTGGCAGTAGCCCCGCACAGGATGACGGCTCCTGCGCGGCAAGGGCCGCCGGTCTTTCGATCCCCGCCCTCGGCCGGCGGCCCCGGCGACGCGCACCGAAGGCGTTTCCAGAGGGCGTTCGCAGAGGACGTTCACAAGAACGCAACACCCGTTCCCAGTATGCGGACAAATGCCGTCGTGACCTCGACAAACGGGGCGACCTGCTGTCAATCTCCCGCCATGCACCTCGCCCCCCGCACCCTGCGCCGCGCCGGCGCCGCCGCGACCATAGCCCTGCTCGCCACTGCCGTCGGCTGCGCGCCGCAGCCGGAGGAGGACTCGGCCGCCAAGCCTTCGGGGTCGTCGACCGGCACCACGTGCGCCAAGGGCAAGCTGGCCACCGAGACGTCCGGCAAGCTGACGATCGCCACCGACGAGCCCGCGTACGAGCCGTGGTTCAAGGACGACAAGCCCGCCAACGGCAAGGGGTTCGAGTCCGCGGTCGCCTACGCCGTGGCGCAGCAGCTCGGCTACGACAAGAGCGCCGTCGTCTGGCAGAGCGTTCCCTTCAACAAGGCGTTCGCGCCCGGTGAGAAGACCTTCGACTTCGATATCAACCAGGTGTCGATCAGCGCCGAGCGCAAGAAGGCCGTGGACTTCTCGTCCGGCTACTACGACGTGCGTCAGGCCGTCATCGCCCTCAAGGGCACCAAGGCCGCGAAGGCGACGAGCATCGCGGACCTGAAGGGCCTCAAGCTGGGCGCCCAGGTCGGCACCACCAGCCTCGACTACATCGAGGACGTGGTGAAGCCGACGCAGCAGGTCGCCGCGTACGCCAAGAACGACCAGGCCAAGTCCGCCCTGAAGAACGGCCAGGTGGACGCCATCGTCGTCGATCTGCCGACCGCTTTCTACATCACCGCCGCCGAGGTGACGGACGCCGAGATCGTCGGCCAGTTCGAGAACCAGGGCGGCACGCCGGAGCAGTTCGGCCTCGTCCTCGACAAGGGCAGCGCGCTCACGTCCTGCGTGACCGCCGCGGTCGACACCCTGCGCGAGAACGGCACGCTGGCGAAGATCGAGCAGCAGTGGCTGTCCGACGCCGTCGACGCCCCGGTGCTCAAGTGACGCTCACGAAGGACGGGTCCGGCGCCGAGTCGCCGGACCCGGGCGACGCGTACACGCCCTCCGAGCGGCGGATCGAGCGGGAACGCCACAAGCGGGTCCGCTCCCGCCGTGCCACGGCGATCGCGGCGCTCTCGACGCTCGTCACGGCCGTCGTCCTCTATCTGGTCGTCGTCAGCGCGCCGGGCTGGCCGCGCACCAAGGAGACCTTCTTCAACGGGGAGTACGCGCGCGAGGCGTTCCCCAAGGTCCTCGAAGGGTTGTGGCTCAACCTCCGGCTGCTGCTGATATGCGGTGTGGCCGTGCTGGTCCTCGGCATGCTCATCGCCGTCGCCCGCACCCTGCGTGGCCCGGTGTTCTTCCCGCTGCGGGTGCTGGCGGCCGCCTACACGGACTTCTTCCGCGGGCTTCCGCTCATCATCAACTTGATGATCGTCGTGCTCGGCGTCCCGGCGCTGCGGCTCCAGGGCGTGACCGTCGACCCGGTGCTGCTGGGCGGTACGGCGCTGACCCTGACGTACTCGGCGTACGTCGCCGAGGTGTTCCGCGCCGGCATCGAGTCCATCCACCCCTCGCAGCGCGCCGCGGCCCGCTCGCTCGGCCTCACCAACCGGCAGGCGCTGCGGCACGTGGTGTTGCCGCAGGCCGTACGACGCCAGGTGCCGCCCCTGCTCAACGACCTGGTGTCGCTCCAGAAGGACACCGGGCTCGTGTCGATCGGCGGTGCGGTGGACGCCGTACGGGCCGCCGACATCATCGTGGGCCGCAGCCTCAACTACACGCCGTACATCGTCGCGGGTCTGGTCTTCGTCGCACTGACCATCCCGATGACCCGGTTCACGGACTGGGTGACGGCCCGGATGGACCGTCAGCGGGCCCAGGGAGGGACCACATGAGCGACGCACCGGTGCTGCGGATGGAATCCGTCCGCAAGACGTTCGGCAGCTCGGTCGTGCTGCGGGACATGGACCTGGAGGTCGCCTCGCACACGGTGACCGCGCTGATCGGCGCATCCGGTTCCGGCAAGTCCACGCTGCTGCGCTGCGCGAACCTCCTGGAGGAGATCGACGACGGCGCGATCTGGCTCGACGGCGAGGAGATCACCGACCCGCGGACCGACCAGGACGCGGTACGCCGCCGTATCGGCGTGGTCTTCCAGGCGTACAACCTCTTCCCGCACATGACCGTCCTGGAGAACATCACGCTCGCCCCGCGCCGGGTGCACGGGGTGTCCCGCGCGGAGGCCGAGGAGCGCGGCAGGGAGCTGCTGGAGCGGCTCGGGCTCGGTGGCAAGGCGGGCGAGTACCCGGACCGGCTGAGCGGCGGTCAGCAGCAGCGGGTCGCGATCGTGCGCGCGCTCGCCGTACGTCCCCGGCTGCTTCTGCTCGACGAGATCACGGCCGCCCTCGACCCGGAGCTGGTGGGCGAGGTCCTCACCGTCGTCCGCGATCTCAAGGAGGAGGGCATGACCATGGTGCTCGCCACGCATGAGATGGGCTTCGCGCGGGACGTGGCCGACCAGGTTTGTTTTCTGGACGGAGGTGTCGTCCTGGAGCGCGGGACATCCGATCAGATTTTCGGCGATCCGCAGCAGGAGCGCACGCGGCGCTTCCTGCGGCGGATCGTGGAGGCTGGGCGCCTGTAAGAGGCGCTCACCAGGAGGGCGGGACTTACCGCCCGTTACGCCTCGGCCTGTCCCGTCCCCGCCAGCGCCACGACCCGCTCCACTCCGAACGCGTATCCCTGCACGCCACAGCCCGCGATGACGCCGTCGGCGCGCAGGGAGACGTAGGAGTGGTGGCGGAAGGACTCGCGCTTGTGGATGTTGGAGATGTGCACCTCCAGGACCGGCAGCCCGTCGCAGGTGTTGAGTGCGTCCAGAATCGCGACCGACGTGTGCGAGTAGGCGCCGGGGTTGATGACGATCCCGCAGTGGTTCAGCCGCGCCTCGTGGATCCAGTCGACCAGCTCGCCCTCGTGGTTGGACTGCCGGAAGTCCACGGTGCCGCCGTGCGCGGCCGCGGTCTTGGCGCACAGTGCCTCGACGTCGGCGAGGGTGTCGGAACCGTAGATCTCCGGCTGGCGCTGGCCGAGCAGGTTCAGGTTGGGGCCGTTGAGGATCATGATCGGGGCGTTGGCCAGGGTGCGGGGCACGGTTCCTCCGGTCCGGTGGCGGGTGCGCGATCCGTTGAAGACCGCTGCTCAGACCCCGGTTTATCACGGTGCGCCGCGCGCGCGGACAGCCGTACCCTCCACGGATGACGACGATCTCGTACCCGCCAAAGCCCTCCCCCGGCGACCGCATAGCCGTCATCTCGGCCGGCGCCGGCCTGCCCGAGCTGTTCCCGCGCCCCTTCGAACTGGGCCTGGAGCGGCTGCGCGAGGACTACGGCCTCATCCCGGTCGAGTACCCGACGACCCGCAAGATGGGCACGACCCCGCAAGAGCGCGCCGCCGACATCCACGCCGCCTTCGCCGACCCGGACATCAAGGCGGTCATCGCGTCGATCGGCGGTGACGACCAGATCACGGTGCTGCCGTTTCTGGACCGGGAGTTGATCCGGGCGAACCCGAAGCCGTTCTTCGGGACGAGCGACAACACGAACCTGCTCATGTATCTGCGCAACACGGGGATCGTCGGCTATCACGGCGCGACCGTGATGTGCGAGCTGGGCCGGCCCGGCGCCATGAACCCGCGGACCGCCGACTCCCTACGGGCCGCGCTGTTCACCTCGGGCGAGTACGAGCTGAGGCCCGCCGACCGCTGGAACGACGTCGACCGCGACTGGGCGGACCCGGCGACCTTCGAAGCGGAGCCGCACACCAGGCCCGGCGACGGCTGGACCTGGGTGAACGCCGACCGCGTGGTCGAGGGCAGGACTTGGGGCGGCTGTCTGGAGATCGTGGGATGGCTGCTGATGGCCGACCGTGAGATCGCGCGCGACCTGAGCGAGTACGACGGCGGAGTACTGCTCCTGGAGACCTCCGAGGACATGCCCAGCGCCACGGAGGTCTTCTGGACGCTCCGGAACATGGGCGAGCGCGGGCTGCTGCACCGCTTCTCGGCGCTGTTGACGGGGCGCGCGAAGACCTGGTCCTTCGAGCACCCCAACAACCCGGAGGAGGCCGCTCGTTACGGGTCCGAACAGCGCGAGGCCGTACTGCGCGCCATGCGGACCTATGCCCCCGACACCATGATCGTCTTCGATGTCGACTTCGGGCACACCGACCCCCAACTGGTCATCCCCTACGGCGGTCTCGTCCGTGTCGACGGTCCCGCCCGGCGCATCACGGTCACCTACTGACGCGCCCGCACGCCCCCGTAACCCGCGGTCACCGTGGGTAGTTGACGCGGCATGCACGACGTACGCACCGTTAGGGCGCCCTCCATGCCGCGGCTCGCGGCCGCCTCACTCGCCGGGACGGCCATCGAGTTCTACGACTTCTTCGTCTACGGGACCGCGGCGGCACTGGTCCTGGGGCCGCTGTTCTTCCCGACGTTCTCGCCGCTGGCGGGGACGCTGGCCGCCTTCGCCACGTTCGGCGTGGGGTTCGTGGCACGGCCGCTGGGTTCGGTGCTGTTCGGGCACATCGGGGACCGGCGGGGGCGGCGGCCGGTCCTCGTCACCTCGTTGCTGCTGACCGGCGGCGCCACGGTCGCGGTCGGCTGTGTCCCGACGTACGACTCGATCGGGGTGACCGCTCCCCTGCTGCTGCTCGTGCTGCGGTTCCTCCAGGGCCTGGGGCTCGGCGGGGAGTGGGGCGGGGCGGTGCTGCTGACGGCGGAGCACGCGCCGCCCGAACGACGGGCCCTGTGGTCGAGCTTCCCGCAGATCGGACCCGCGGTGGGCTTTCTGCTCGCCAACGGCGTGATGCTCGTCCTGTCGGCGTCGCTGAGCGAGGCACAGTTCGCCGCGTGGGGGTGGCGGGTTCCGTTCTGGGCGGCGGGGCTGCTGGCCGTGGCGGGGCTGTGGCTGCGGTCGTCGCTCGTCGAGAGTCCCAGCTTCCTCGAAATCGACGACCACGCGCGCGTGCCGTTCGTCGAGGTCGTGCGCGACCACTGGCGGCTCGTCCTGCTGACGGCCGGCGCGCTCGCGATCGGGTACGCGATCTTCTACGCCGTCACGACCTGGTCCCTCGCGTATGCGACGGAACGGCTGGGCGTGGGCCGTACGGTCATGCTGGCCTGCATCATGGCCGCGGTCGTGGTGAAGGGCTCGCTCACGCCGGTGGTGGCGTTGCTCGGCGACCGCTACGGGCGGCGGCCGCTGTGTCTGGCGGGCTGTTCGGCGGCGGCCGTGTGGATGTTCCCGATGGTCGCGCTGCTCTCGACCGGCGAACCGCTGCTGATGTTCGTGGGGTTCCTGGGCGCGATGCTCGCGTTCATCACGATGTTCGCGGTGATCGCCGCGTATCTGCCGGAGCTGTACGAGCCGCGGGTGCGCTGCACGGGCGCCGCGGTCGGCTACAACCTCGGCGGGGTCCTCGGGGGTGCGCTCACGCCGATCGTGGCGACGGCGCTGGCCGAGCGGGGTGGCCGGGTGCCGTGGGGTGTGGGGGCGTATCTGACGGGGATCGCGCTGCTGAGCCTGGGGTGCTTCGCACTGCTGCCGGAGACGCGTCCGGTGCCGGTGGCCGTCAAGGCGGAGCCTGTCCTGGATTGAGTCAGGGATTGATCGCCAGCTCCAGATAGGCCGCGAACAGCACCAGGTGTACACCGCCCTGGAGCGGGGTGGCCCGGCCCGGTACGACCGTCAGGGAGCTGACCACCACGGTCAGGGCGAGCAGCACCATGTGGGTGGCGCCGAGGCCCAGGACGAGCGGACCGTCGAGCCAGATGGAGGCCAGGGCCACGGCGGGGATGGTGAGGCCGATGCTGGCCATCGCCGAGCCGAGCGCGAGGTTGAGGCTGGTCTGCACGCGGTCGCGGCGGGCGGAGCGCAGCGCGGCGATGGTCTCGGGGAGCAGCACGAGCAGGGCGATGATCACGCCGACGACGGCATGGGGCAGTCCGGCGGCCGACACCCCGGACTCGATGGTGGGCGACACGCCCTTGGCCAGGCCGACGACGCCGATCAGGGCCAGTCCCAGCAGCCCGAGGCTGATCTGGGCGGTGCGGGAGGACGGCGCGTCGGCGTGGTCGTCAACGGTGATGACCACGCCCTGGCGGGTGATCGGGAGGAAGTAGTCGCGGTGCCGCACGGTCTGGGTGGCCACGAACAGGCCGTACAGGACCAGTGAGGAGAGCGCGGCGAAGGTCAGCTGGACGCCGGAGAACTCCGGGCCCGGCTTGCTCGTCGTGAACGTCGGCAGGACCAGGCTGAGAGTGGCCAGGGTCGCGACGGTCGCGAGGGCCGCGCCGGTGCCCTCGGGGTTGAAGACGGCGATGCCGTGGCGCAGCGAGGCGACCAGGAGGGAGATGCCGACGATGCCGTTGCAGGTGATCATCACGGCCGCGAAGACCGTGTCCCGGGCGAGGGTCGAGCTTTTGCCGCCGCCATCGGCCATCAGGGTGACGATGAGGGCGACTTCGATGATGGTGACGGCGACCGCGAGGACGAGGGAGCCGAAGGGCTCGCCGACCCGGTGCGCGACCACCTCGGCGTGGTGCACGGCGGCCAGGACGGCGCCCGCGAGGACCAGGGTCACCAGGGCGACGATCACACCCGGCAGGTCGCGTCCCCAGGTGAAGGCGAGGAGGACGACCGCGAGCACCGGCACGAGCGTCGTCCACTGGGTGGTGAGCGACCTGAGCCGAGTGATCATGCAGCGATCGTCGCAGAGGGTGCAGGGCCCCGCACCCTGGCGGGACGGGGCCCCACGAGCCCTACTTGAACTCGGTGATGTCCACCAGATCGCAGTCCGTGAAGGTCGGCGCCTTGGTACACAACGCGGCCATCTGCTCCGCGAACTTGCCCGTCTCCGGGTCGCCGCTGTTGCGCATGGCCTCCTCGTAGGAGTCGAACTCGATCACGACGAGGTAGCGGTTGGGATTGCTGCGGTCCCTCAGCACCAGGCGGTGGGTGGGGCCGTCGGTGCGGCCGGCGAACTGTTCCTCCGCCTGCTCGGCCATTGCCTGCATCTCTTCGATGCGGTCGGTCTCGTAGTCGATGATCTGCACGAACTTCATGGGCGCGTCCATGGTGCCTCCACCCGGCCGTGGCGTCTCCGGGCGGGAGACGCTCCGCACACAACCGAAGCACCGGGAGCAGTGAGCGGCAATTGGCCGCACGGCGCTCCCGGTGCTGGTTGTTCCTACGTCCGACGTGGTCAGACGTCGATGCTGTCCTTCGGAGCGCCATCGCTCTGCGCCTGCGCCGCCTCGGCCGCCGCCTGCTTCTTGGAGGCACGGAGGCTGGTGATCGTGGTGACGACCAGGACCCCGCAGATCACGCCGAGGGAGACCGGGATGGAGATCTCCGGGACATTGACCCCGGACTCGTGCAGGGCGTGCAGCACCAGCTTGACGCCGATGAAGCCGAGGATGATCGACAGGCCGTAGCTGAGGTGGACCAGCTTCTTCAGCAGGCCGCCGATGAGGAAGTACAGCTGGCGCAGACCCATCAGGGCGAACGCGTTGGCCGTGAAGACGATGTACGGGTCCTGCGTGAGGCCGAAGATCGCGGGGATGGAGTCGAGAGCGAAGAGCACGTCGGTGGTGCCGATCGCGAGCATGACGACCAGCATCGGGGTCATGACCCGCTTGCCGTTCTCCTCGATCCACAGCTTGGTGCCGTGGTACCGGTCGGCGACACCGAAGCGGCGCTCGGCGGCCTTGAGCAGCTTGTTCTCCTCGAACTCCTCTTCGTCCTCGTCGGCCCTGGCCTCCTGGATGAGCTTCCAGGCGGTCCAGATGAGGAAGGCGCCGAAGATGTAGAAGACCCAGGCGAAGCTGGCGAGGATGGCGGCGCCCGCGGCGATGAAGATCGCTCGCAGGACCAGGGCTATGAGGACACCGACGAGCAGGACCCGCTGCTGGTACTGCGACGGGACCGCGAACTTCGCCATGATCAGGACGAAGACGAAGAGGTTGTCGACGCTGAGCGACTTCTCGGTGATGAAGCCCGCGAAGAACTCACCGCCGGCCTGGCCACCGCCGAAGATGAGGAGGCCGAGCCCGAAGAGGCCGGCCAGGGCGATCCAGACGACGGTCCAGATTCCGGCTTCCTTGATGGACACGTCGTGCGGCTTGCGGCCGATGAAGAAATCGACCGCGATCAGGGCTGCGAGGCCCACGATCGTCAGGACCCACAGGGTCACGGAAACATCCACTGTTGCGCCTCCGGCATTACGTAACGGCAAATAACCAGCGTCGTCGCGCTGCCGGAGGTCTCTTCCACCCAAGGTGGGCCGACGCCCCGGGATCGGATCCGATCCGTATTGACGGGTACGCCGCATCGACAGGGAGTACTCCCCTCCGTGAGGAAAACGGTACCCCAATCACCAAGGAAAGGTAAAGCGATTGGCAAAAGAAAGGTCAAAGTGCCTGTTCAGGCGACTTTACGTGTGCTTGGTGCGGGCCATCGCCACCTGCTGAAGGACCTGTTGGAGGACCTGGCTGCCCCCCGGGACGAGCGAGGGCTCGTACGTCCAGGCATGGCCCACCCACGGGTCGGCGAGATGGTCGTCGGGAACCGGCGTGAGTCGCATCAGCGAACGCCACAGCGGGTCGAGCAGCGGACCGTACGCGGAGGCCTCTTCACGGTCCGCGACCATCATCAGATGGACGCCGACCGCCGGGCCCTCGTCGGCAAGGTAACGCAGCTGGGTCACGGCGCGGTCGTCGAAGCCGTGCGGGAAGTCGTTGACGATCAGGAGCTGCTCGGAGGTGTCGAAGCCGGGCGGGAGCGCGTCGGGCGCACCGCCCCGCACCGCCATCTGCACCAGGTCGACCCGTTGGGTGAGCCGGGCCAGGACGTCCGTCACACCCGCCGCGCCGACGGCGGGCGGGGCCGCGAGCACACCGGTCTGCACCAGCGGCACCAGCGCCTGTCCGCCCGAGCCCGCCGGGTCGATGACGTGCACGGTGAACTCGCGCGCGGGATAGACGGCGAGCAGCCGGGCCGCGACCGCGACCGCGGTGTCCATGGCCAGCCGCTTCACTTCGTGGGAGTCGGTGTACGAGCCGTCGATCGTGCCGGCCCGCCCGCTGTCGATCCACAGTCCGCGCTCCAGCGGGAGCCTGACCAGCATCGGGATGCTCACCTGCGGGGCCTCGGGAAGGTGGAGGTCGCCGAGGCGCAGGGCCATGGGGATCTCCATCGGCACCCGGTAGCCGTGCCAGACGGGATTGTCCCAGCGGGCGTACGCCGGCGGCAGCGCGGGTTCCACGACCTCGGCCTCGGCGGCGAGCTGGGCGAGGTCCCGGTCGAGGGCTGCCTGGGCCTGGTCGACGAGCTGGGCGTGCTTGGCGCGGGCCGCCTCACGCGCGGCGTCGCCCTGGCCCCCGATCCGGCTGCGCGGGTCGGACAGGACCTGGTCGAGTTCCTTCTCCATGCGCGATTCGGCGAAGTCGACGGCGCTGCGGTACGCGGCCGTGCTGCGTGCCAGGTCCTCGAACATGCCCCACACCTGGTTGTACAGGCGCTCGTCCATGGACCAGCCGGTCGCGTCCCCCGCGACGGGCTGCTGGGGCTGCCCGGGCTGGGCCGGGGGCGCGGTCGGCGGGGGCGGCGGCGGTGCGGTGGTCTGCCGGCGCGGGTGGCTGTAGTCGACCGGGCCGCCCGCGGTGGGCGTGGACGGCTGAGCGGCCGCGGAAGGGTCCGTGGAGCCCTGTTGGGCGCCCTGCCCGCCGTAGGGAGAGGCGGGCAGGGCGGACGCCTGGGCACCGTAGGGCGACGTCGGCGGCTGCGGTGGTACGGCGCCCTGCGGTGCCGTACCCCCCTGGTCCGGGCCGAGGGCCGGTGCGGCCGTCTGCCGGGTGCGGTCGCCGTCGGCGGTGCGCGGCGGGGCCGGTACGGAGCGGGCCAGACCCTGGGCCACGGCCTCGTTGATGCTGCCGGCGAGGGTGCGGGCCTCCGGCATGCCCTGGTCCGCCAGGAGTTCGGCGAGGCCGCCGGCGTACCCCTGGCCGACGGCTCGCACCTTCCAGGCGCCCTGGCGGCGGTAGAGCTCCAGGGCGACGACGGCGGACTCGGCCTCCAGGCCGGTGATGGTGTAGCTGGCGACCTCGGAGCCGTCGAGGCCGGTGACCGCGACGAAGGGGGCGGCCAGCCCACCGAAGCGGACGGGACCCGCCACGCCGGTGGGCAGGGCGAGCAGCACGCTGATCCGGTGCACGGCCTCCGGCATGGCGCCGAGGTCCACCGCGAGGCGGTGGTCGGCGGCGGCCTGCCGGGAGACCTCCAGGCCCGGCAGGGTGGGTGCGCCCGGGTGGGCCACCCACTCCACGCCATGGACCTTGCCGTGCTCGTCGCTCAGCGCGGCTGCGGCCACGATCGGCTTGCCGGCCGAGACCCGGATCTCGAGACGGGCCTGGGAGAGCGGGTGGTTCTGCCCCCGCACCAGCTCGGCCGTCATGCCTTCGTCCCCCTGTGTCGCTGTTCGGTGTCGGGTACCGCTCGCGCGGCTTACAGGTGCGGCAGGATCGCCGGCATCAGGTCCTGGAAGGTACGGCCGTTGGCCGGAGTACCCAGGGCCGTCATCGTCCAGCCGGGGCCCGTGCGGTGCACCTTGGCCATGATCTGGGCCGTGTAGGCGCCACCGCCCGCGAGCGTGTAGCGGGCCAGCTCCTGGCCGTTGGTCTCGTCGACCAGGCGGCAGAACGCGTTCTGCACCTCCTGGAAGGTCTGGCCCGTGAAGGAGTTCACGGTGAAGACGATCTGGTCGATGTGGACCGGGATGCGCGCCAGGTCGACGAGGATCGCCTCGTCGTCGCCACCCTGGCCGACACCGCCGACGAGGTTGTCGCCGGTGTGGCGCACCGAGCCGTCGTCGCTCACCAGGTGGCGGAAGAAGACGACGTCGACCGGCTGCTTGTCCGCGAACAGGACTGCGGAGGCATCAAGGTCGATCTCCCGGGTGCGCGAGCCGAACAGGCCGCGACGGGGAGCCGCCTGCCAGCCGAGACCCATGCGCACCGAAGTCAGGCTGCCGCCGTCGTTCTTCTGCAGACTGATGGCCTGACCCTTGGTCATGTTGACGGTCACGCGCTGATTCCCCTCTCGAACTGTCCCCTGTTACCGCGGAGTGCGCGGTTGACCAGAACCCTACGCAGTGGCACTGACAGTGCCGCTACCCAGGTCCGCACTTTGTGTCGGTCTTGCAACACAGCGCGTTCGTAGTGGAGGCGGAGCGCCCGTCAGGCCAGGCCGGCCTCCTTCATCTGACGCAGTTCCTTCTTCATCTCGGAGACCTCGTCGCGCAGTCGGGCCGCGATCTCGAACTGAAGGTCCGCGGCGGCGGCGCGCATACGCGCGGTCATCTCCTCGATCTGCTCCGCGAGCTCGGCGGCGGGCCGGTCGGTGGGCACGCTCTCCCCGGCCTTGCCCTTGGCACCCTTGGCCGCCTTGCCGCCGAGAGAGGGCACGGGGGCCTTGGCGGCCTTGCCCTCCTTCTGCTTGCGGTACCCGGAGCCGAGCAGCTGTTCGGTGTCGATGTCCTCGCGGGCGATCTGCGCCACGATGTCGTTGATCTTCTTGCGGAGCGGCTGGGGGTCGATGCCGTTCGCCGTGTTGTACGCGACCTGCTTCTCCCGGCGGCGGTTGGTCTCGTCGATGGCCTTCTCCATCGCCGGGGTGATCTTGTCGGCATACATGTGGACCTGACCGGAGACATTGCGCGCCGCGCGGCCGATGGTCTGGATCAGGGAGGTGCCGGAGCGCAGGAAGCCCTCCTTGTCGGCGTCGAGGATGGCCACCAGGGACACCTCGGGCAGGTCGAGGCCCTCGCGCAGGAGGTTGATGCCGACCAGGACGTCGTACTCTCCGGAGCGCAGCTCGCGCAGCAGTTCGACACGACGCAGGGTGTCGACGTCGCTGTGCAGATAGCGGACCTGGATGCCGAGCTCCAGGAAGTAGTCCGTGAGGTCCTCGGCCATCTTCTTGGTGAGCGTGGTGACCAGGACGCGCTCGTCCTTCTCGGTGCGCTTGCGAATCTCGTGCACCAGGTCGTCGATCTGGCCCTCGGTGGGCTTGACCACGACCTCCGGGTCGATGAGGCCCGTCGGGCGGATGATCTGCTCGACGACGCCGTCCCCGCGGGAGAGCTCGTAGTTGCCCGGTGTCGCGGACAGGTAGACGGTCTGTCCGATCCGCTGCTGGAACTCCTCCCACTTCAGGGGGCGGTTGTCGAGGGCGGAGGGCAGCCGGAAGCCGTGGTCGACGAGGGTGCGCTTGCGGGAGGCGTCGCCCTCGTACATGGCGCCGATCTGCGGGACCGTGACATGCGACTCGTCGATGACGAGCAGGAAGTCGTCCGGGAAGTAGTCCAGCAGGGTGTTCGGCGGGGAGCCGGGCTCGCGGCCGTCGAAGTGCATCGAGTAGTTCTCGACGCCCGAGCAGGAGCCGATCTGGCGGAGCATCTCCAGGTCGTACGTCGTTCGCATCCGCAGACGCTGGGCCTCCAGGAGCTTGCCCTGCTTCTCCAGCTCGGTGAGGCGCTCGCCCAGTTCCTTCTCGATGTCGTTGGCGGCCCGCTCCAGGCGCTCGGGGCCGGCGACGTAGTGGGAGGCGGGGAAGACGTACAGCTGCTGGTCGTCGCTGATGATCTCGCCGGTGAGGGGGTGGAGGGTGGACAGGGCCTCGATCTCGTCGCCGAACATCTCGATGCGGACGGCGAGCTCCTCGTAGACCGGGAAGATCTCGATGGTGTCGCCGCGGACGCGGAAGGTGCCGCGGCTGAAGGCCAGGTCGTTGCGCGTGTACTGGATGTCCACGAAGCGGCGCAGCAGCTGGTCGCGGTCGATCTCGTCGCCGACCCTGAGGGGGACCATGCGGTCCACGTACTCCTGCGGGGTGCCGAGGCCGTAGATGCAGGAGACGGAGGCGACCACGATGACGTCGCGGCGGGTGAGCAGCGAGTTGGTCGCGGAGTGGCGCAGGCGCTCGACCTCCTCGTTGACCGAGGAGTCCTTCTCGATGTAGGTGTCCGACTGCGGGACGTAGGCCTCGGGCTGGTAGTAGTCGTAGTACGAGACGAAGTACTCGACCGCGTTGTTCGGCAGCAGCTCCCGGAACTCGTTGGCCAGCTGGGCGGCCAGGGTCTTGTTCGGGGCCATCACCAGGGTGGGCCGCTGGAGCTTCTCGATCATCCACGCGGTGGTGGCGGACTTACCGGTGCCGGTCGCGCCGAGGAGGACGACATCCTTCTCACCGGCCTCGATGCGCTTGGCCAGGTCGGCGATGGCCGCCGGCTGGTCGCCGCTGGGCTGGTAGGGGCTGACGACCTCGAAGGGCGCCACCGTGCGTTCGATCTGGGAAACGGGCCGCATGGGGTCCACCGTACGACCCCCCACTGACAACGCGGTGCGGTCACCGGTTCTGCGGGGTGCGGGAGCTGCGGTGGCCGACACCTCGGCGGGTGCGGATCGAGGAGCGGCGCGGGGTGTGCGGGGCGTCGGCGTGGGCCGGGATTCCGGGCTTGTTCTCGGCGGGGGTCCAGTCGGGTTTGCCCATGACCATCAGTGGGTCGAACATCACGACGACGCCGGCGATCAGCAGAAAGGCCAGGGGGCCGACCATCATGGGCGCGAGCAGTTCGGCCGGTGAGTCGCCCGAGGAGGGGGCGCCGGTGCCGTGCAGGTGGACGCTGAGGGCCGCCATGCCGGTGTAGTGCATACCGCTGACGGCGAGCCCCATGACGAGGCTCGCGCCGACACTCCACAGGAAGCCTCTGACCTGGCCTGCCGCCCACAGGGCCGCGGTCGCGGCGCACATGGCTATGACGACGGAGGCGGACACGGTGAGCGTGTTGTATTCCAGCTTTCCGTTGAGCCGCATTCCGGCCATGCCGAGATAGTGCATGGAGGCGACGCCGAGGCCGGTGATGGTGCCGCCGGTGAACAGGGCCGTTCCGCTCGCGCCTTTGTAGCCGACTATGAAGATCCCGATGCCCACCATGACGATGGCGACGGCGAGGCTCGCGAATGTCGTCGGCTTGTCGTAGTGGATGGGCGCGCCCTTGACCGTGAAGCCCATCATGGCGACGAAGTGCATGGTCCATATGCCGGAACCGATGGCCGCGGATCCGAGGGCCAGCCAGCCCGGTCTCCAGGAGTTCGAGACGAGCATGGACCGGGTGGTGCAGCGCAGACCGAGGGCACCTCCCAGGCAAGCCATGAGGTAGGCCACCAGCGGTGTGACGAGTCCGTAACTGAATCCGTCGACCGTGCCTTGCATGCGCGGCTGTCCTTCCCGCCCTCTTGCGTCCCTGAATCTGCTGAAATGCGCCCCCTCCCAGGACCGCCCGAGCGGTCAGGGTTGAGGCAGAGAGTATGACTCCCACCGGAATGGTCGAACGATTTTCCGGCAAAGAAACACGGCCTTGCCCCAGTTGTGCGGCACCAGTGAGCGGAGTTGGGCAACCCCATTCAATCTGTGGCCATTCTGCACCCCCCTGCTGTTGACCCTCTGCTGTCACAGTTGATCTGTACGTGATCGCTCGACGCAAGGAGTCAGCATGCACGCGCGCGCAGTTGCCGCCACGACCTCCGCGCTCCTGGGGACTGCCACCCTCCTGCTCCCCGCCTCCGACGTCCGCGCCGTCGAGGTCGGCGAACCGCCGACGGTCATCGCCCACCGGGGCGCCTCCGCCTACGCCCCCGAGAACACCCTGGCCGCCGTCGACAAGGCGGCCGCGCTGGGCATCCGCTGGGTGGAGAACGACGTCCAGCGCACCCGGGACGGCGAGCTCGTCGTCCTGCACGACGACAACCTGCGGCGCACCACCGACGCCGAGGAGGTCTTCCCCGACCGGGCGCCCTGGAAGGTGAAGGACTTCACGGCCGCCGAGATCGCGCGCCTCGACGCGGGCAGCTGGTTCGGCCCCGCGTACGCGAACGTGCGCGTGCCGACCCTGGAGCAGTACGTGCGCCGCGTCGACCGCAACCACCAGAAGCTGCTGCTGGAGATCAAGAACCCCGAGCTGTACCCGGGGATCGAGCAGCAGACCCTCAAGGTCCTCTCCAACGAGAGCTGGCTCGACCAGGCACACCGGTCGAAGCTGGTCGTGCAGAGCTTCAGCGCGGACACCGTGCGGACCGTCCACGAGCTGAAGCCCGACGTCAGGACCGGCCTGCTCGGCACTCCGAAAGTCTCGGACCTGACCGCCTACGCGCAGTTCACCGACCAGATCAATCCGTCGCACAGCACCATCTCCACCGCGTACGTCTCCGCCGTGCAGGCCTTCACCGGCGCGCACGACAAGCCGTTGCAGGTCTTCACCTGGACCGTCAACGACGCCGCGACCGCGAGGCGGGTCGCGGGGTACGGCGTGGACGGCATCATCACCAACACGCCGGACGTGGTGCGGGACGCGGTGGGGGCGTCCTGAGAGCCTCCGCGCACCGGGAGCGGCCGTTCTCCGGCCGCTCCCCGGGCGTTGTCAGTGGCGGGCCGTACGGTGGGTGGCATGAGCAGCCATGGGCAGTACGAGCAGCAGGTCGTGTGGGCCGTCGTGGGCACCGACATCGGTCCGCTGCTGCTGGCCGCGACCCGCGAGGGCCTGGTCAACGTCGTGTTCCACGCCACCGAGGCGGTCCGCGACCACGCGCTCGACCGGCTGGCTTCCCGGCTGGGCACCGAGCCCGTCGAGGCGCCCGGCTCCCCACTGCTGGCTGAGGCGATACGCCAGGTGGAGGCGTACTTCGCGGGCTCGCGGCACGACTTCGAGCTGCCGCTGGACTGGTCGCTGATCTCCGGCTTCAACCGTGAGGTGCTGCGCGAGCTGGCGTCCGGGGTGCGGTTCGGCAGTGTCGTGGGATACGGCGATCTGGCCGGACGGGTCGGTCAGCCGGGCGCGGCCCAGGCGGTGGGGGCGGCGATGGGCGCCAATCCGCTGCCGGTGGTCGTGCCCTGCCACCGGGTCGTCGAGAGGGACGGCGGCATCGGCGGCTTCGGGGGCGGTCTGGAGACCAAGCGGAAGCTGCTCGCCCTGGAAGGAGTGCTTCCGGAACCGCTGTTCTGAGGGCCGCAAAGCGGGCCGGATCCGTCCCCGCGCGAAGGCTGGCCGGGAAGCTGCGGCGGTAGCAGACTCCGCCATGCGCACAGCCACTGGCATCCGAAGACTTCGGAGCCGAAGGGACGGCGATCACGCATGAGCGGAACCGGGAACAGGGCAGTCGCGTATCTCAAGCCGGGCGCGGTGGAGGTCAGGACCATCGACTACCCCACGCTCGAACTCCAGGACGGGCCGGGGGTCGCAGCCGCCAACGTCGGCCGCAAGTGCCGGCACGGTGTGATCCTCAAGGTCCTCGCCAGCAACATCTGCGGCAGCGACCAGCACATGGTGCGCGGACGGACGACCGCGCCCGAGGGGCTGGTCCTCGGACACGAGATCACCGGAGAGATCATCGAACGGGGACCGGACGTCGAGACCCTCGACGTCGGCGACATCGTCTCCGTACCGTTCAACATCGCCTGCGGGCGATGCCGCAACTGCAAGGAACGCAAGACCGGCATCTGTCTGAACGTCAACCCGGCACGGCCCGGGGCTGCCTACGGATACGTCGACATGGGCGGCTGGGTCGGCGGCCAGGCCGAGTACGCCATGGTGCCGTACGCGGACTTCAACCTGCTGAAGTTCCCGGACCGGGACCAGGCGCGCGAGAAGCTGCTCGACCTGACCATGCTGTCGGACATCTTCCCGACCGGCTTCCACGGCGTGGTGAGCTCGGGTGCCGGCGTCGGTTCGACGGTGTACGTCGCCGGGGCCGGGCCGGTGGGTCTGGCGGCGGCCGCGTCCGCACAGCTGCTGGGCGCCGCGGTCGTCATCGTCGGCGACCTCAACGCCGAGCGGCTCGCCCAGGCGCGGAGCTTCGGCTGCGAGACCGTCGACGTCTCGCAGGGCAGCGTGGGCGAGCAGATCGCGCAGATCCTCGGGGAACCCGAGGTGGACGCCGCGGTCGACGCGGTCGGTTTCGAGGCACGGGCCCACGGCCCGCAGGCCCCCGAGGCGCCCGCGACGGTCCTCAACTCGCTGATGGGCATCACGCGCGCGGGCGGCGCCCTGGGCATTCCGGGTCTCTACGTCACGGACGACCCCGGCGGGGTCGACGAGGACGCGAAGTCCGGGACGCTGAAGGTGCGGCTCGGGCTCGGCTGGGCCAAGAGCCACCGCTTCACCACCGGTCAGTGCCCGGTGATGCAGTACCACCGCAACCTGATGCGGGCGATCCTGCACGGGCGCGTACACATCGCCAAGGCGGTCAACGCGACCGTGATCGGCATCGAGGACGCACCACGCGGCTACGCCGAGTTCGACCAGGGCGCCAGCCGCAAGTACGTGCTCGACCCGCATGGGGCGCTGGACGGCGTACGGCCGGTCTGACACCTCCGGAGGGGGCCGCACACGCGCGCGGCCCCCTCGCCGCGCCCCGTTCACTCGTAGTGGCGGGCCTCGAAGACGTTCCCGTCGGGGTCGCGGAAGTAGAAGCTGCGGCGGGCCGTACCACGGGCGCCGAAGGAGTCGTAGGAGAAGTCCGAGACGGGGACCGTCTGCTCCTCCAGGCGGACGCGGAGTGCCTGGAAGTCGTCGCCGGGCAGGGCCAGGCAGACATGGTTGACAGGGTGTCCCGAGCTCTCGGTGGCGCCGGGGAGCATCGTCATGCGTTCCGTCATGGTGAACGGCATCAGGTCGAAGATGGTCTCGTCATTGAGCCGCACGGAGGGGAAGGACACCGCACCCGCGGCGTAGTCGGCGATCCTCAGGGGTGCCATGCCGACCGCCTTCTCGTAGAAGGCGGCCGAGGCCACCGGGTCGTGCACCCAGAGGACGACATGGTCGAGACGTGTGGCGTTGTCCGTCATGTCCCCAGGCTGATGTCGTCCCCCACAGCCCGCAAGGGTTTGGCCGGGTGCGCCGCCCGCCAGAGATCAGGGAGGACCCATCGACAGGAGGCAGGCGCGTGGTGCTGGTGTTGTCGGAGGAAGTGCGCGAGGCGGTCGACGCGCGTCGACCCGTGGTGGCCCTGGAGTCCACGATCATCGCCCACGGGTTGCCGCGGCCGCGGAACCTGCAGGTGGCGTTGGAGCTGGAGGACGTCGTACGGCAGGAGGGTGCCGTTCCCGCGACGATCGCGGTGCTGGACGGCAGGCCTCATGTCGGTCTGGACAAGGAGCAGTTGGAGCGGGTCGCCAACGAGGACGGGATCCGCAAGCTGGGCCATCGTGACCTGCCGCTCGCGGTGGCCGCCGGGGCGAGCGGGGCGACCACGGTGTCGGCGACGGCACAGCTGGCGGCGCTGGCGGGTGTGCGGGTGTTCGCGACCGGTGGGCTCGGCGGGGTGCACCGGGAGTGGACGGTGACACAGGACGAGTCGGCGGACCTGGGGCTGCTGGCGCGTACGCGGATCACGGTGGTCTGCGCGGGCGTGAAGTCGATCCTCGACGTGCCGGCGACCTTGCAGCGGCTGGAGACACTGGGCGTGGCGGTGGCCGGGTACGGCACGGACCGCTTCCCCGGCTTCTACCTGTCCGACTCGGGGCATCCGGTGGACTGGACGCTGGACTCCGCCCAGCAGGTGGCGGAGGTGATGCGGGCTCAGGACGCGCTGGACGGACCGGAGTCCGCGCTGATCGTCGCCAACCCGGTCCCCGAGGCCGAGCAGTTGGACCCGGAGCTCCACGCGCGTGTGCTCGCGGACGCGTTGGAGGCCGCTGAGGAGGCGGGGGTCACCGGTCAGGGCGTCACACCGTTCCTCCTCTCCTACCTCGTGCGGCACACCGACGGCGCCTCCCTGAGCGCCAATCTGGCGGCGGTGCGGGGCAACGTCCGGCTGGCGGGGCGGATCGCGGCGGCCTGGGCCGGGGCGTGACGGTCGCGGCCGACGGCTCCGGGGCCGAACCGGCTCCGGGTGGTGCGCTGTTGGTCGTCGGTGACGTCGTCACCGACATCGTGGCCCGGCACCGGGGGCCACTCGCGCCGAGCACCGACACGGCCGCGGCGATCCGGACGCTGCCGGGCGGGGCCGGGGCCAACGTGGCCTGCTGGGCGGCCGGTCGGGGTGGCGTCGAGGTGCGGCCGCGCGGGCGGGGGGGTGCGGGCGCGGCCGCGTGGGACGAGCGGGCGCCGGTGGCCTACGGGGTACGGCCCCGTCGCGTCGGCGATGCGCCGCCGCCAGCGGGGGCCGGGGGCTGCGC